>URIJ01000238.1 GCA_900547835.1 uncultured Collinsella sp. | reverse complement strand
GTCGCTTCGTTGATGGCGCGGTACTCGGCACTCAGCTCGCGCGCCAGCTCTTCCTTGCTTGGAAGATACGGCAGGTATTTGGCGGCAAACACTTGGTCGTTGTCTTCGGGCAGCGTGTACTCGACGATCGAATCGCTTTTGTCCGCGCAGAGCACGATGCCTATGGGCGGATTGTCGCCTTCGTTCATGAGCTCGCGCGTGTAGTAGTTCACATACATTTGCATCTGGCCCAGGTCCTGATGCGTAAGGTCGTCCGTCTTAAGGTCGATGAGCACGAAGCAGCGCATCAGATAGTTGTAAAAAACAAGGTCAATATAGAAATGGCGCCCATCAAAGGTGATGCGCTTTTGGCGCGCCTCGAAAGCGAAACCACGGCCAAGCTCCAGCAGGAACTTCTGAAGATGCGTGATGAGCGCCTGCTCTAGATCGCTCTCGCGAAACGCAGTATCGTCCGAGAAACCTAAAAACTCCAGTACATATGGGTCGCGGATGATATCCTCGGGGCGACGAGCCGGGGCGCTCTTTTGGATTTCCTGGGTGACGGCCTCCTTGTCCTTGCTGGCAAGTAGGCGCTCGCGGAACATGGTGTTGATCTGGCGCTCGAGCTGACGCGTGCTCCAGCGAGAATCGGCACATTCGTTCATGTACCATGTTCGAGCATCAGGGTCGGTTATACGCGATAACCTGCGGTAATGTGTCCAATTCAATTCGGAACGCAGCGCGTTCCGGATTGGGAACGCAAGATAAAACTGACGCATGTATCTTAAGCTTCTGGCGTTGAAGCCTCTGCCAAAATCCTTAGTCAATCTAACGGCAAGTTCGTCGATCAGTGCATCGCCATACTTGGCGCGCTCCTCTCCGCCCTGTTCATCAACAATACTCTTGCCGATCTCCCAATATGCCTCAACCATCGCAAAGTTAACGGCGGTATAGGCCTTGTCGCGAGCGGCGTTGAGAATCGAGGAGACCTGCTTGTAAAAACCTTCGGGCACGATTGCCGATTCTCCACGGTTTACTAGTTCACCCATCACTGTCGCCCCACTTTCCTCTTGTGGAATGCATCTTTAACGCATTTAGTTTAAAGCCTCGCGCGGACACGAATTGCTATGTTGTCTGGCACCTTCGCATGGGAGCCTTGCGGTGGTTAAAATGTGACCATAGAGGCAGTTTTAGCGAACCCCGCGGGAGTGACGCGTATGGACAACAACACGCTGCTGTTCCAGGACAAAGGTTCGGGTAGGTTTAAAGACGTTAAGATCTACCCCAACCGTATTGAGGTGCTCAAGAAGGGCACTTTCGGCGGCAAGCACACCGAGATTGTCTATCTTAAGGACATCACGGGGGTCAATAGAATCAAAGGCCGCGATGTTTTTCTGCGCAATCGACTGTTAACCGCTTGCGTCTTTAGTCTGAGCAGTCGTGCGAAGGCCCAGGAGTTTGTTAACGCGCTGAACATGGTGATGTAGCCCATGGCGGCGTTCGGGCCAAGATAAAAATCGGGGGCACAGAACGGTGTCCTGCGCCTCCGATTGAGTCGATGCGTCTAAAAAGGCAGGCTTGTCTATTCGCTGTCGTCCCCAGCGTTTTCGCGGTCACTGGCAAGCATTGCTGCGCCGGTGACCGTCGTCGCTACGGCGGCGGCAGCTAGCCCGGCGGCAATGCCGGAGCCGTCGCCCGTGTCGGCGAGTTTTCCGCCCGAGCCCTTACCCTTGTTGCCCTTACCGTTCTTATCAGCGCCGTCTGCGCTGGAACCCGTGCCGCTGCCGGTGCCGCCTGCACTGCCCGAGGCCGCTACGGTAAAGCTTACGGCTCCATTGCTGGCGAGCATGTAGTTCTGTGCCGCGTCGCCCAACAGGTCTTTCGCACGCACCCAATACGTCCCCGCGGCAAATGCCTCGCCCTCGGCCATCACCGTTCCTGGAGCACCGTTTGCATCGTGCATAAACTCGAGTTGGGCCGTGCAGGCATCGTTTTCGAGCTTGCCGTCGAGCGGCGCCGTGACCTTGGCGCGCACGTCCTCGCCGGCCTTAAGGCCTTCGAGTCCCTCAAAATGAGGCGTCAGCACGCGTGGATCGATATCGATGGGCAC
>URIJ01000237.1 GCA_900547835.1 uncultured Collinsella sp. | reverse complement strand
TGCGCTCACGCGCTGATCGAGGGGTGCGGATTGGTCGCGCTCGACTTGTCCTCCGTTGAGGCTGAGGTTCTAGAGAACGGTCTCGCCACGCTCGACACCCGCATGCAGGCGTACTTCGATCGCGCCCGTGCGCTGGCTGAATATTTGGCCGCGAACGAGATGGTGCGCGACGTGCGCTACCCCGGATTGAGCTCGCATCCCGACCACGCGGTTGCAACGGGAATCCTCGAGCACGGCTTTGGCCCGGCAGTTGAATTTGACCTGATGGACTGCACCGCGTGCGAATTCTTCAGCATACTGCCGGACGAATTCCGCGCATCGCCCGCCGGCGGCGCAACAACGCGCCTTTCGGCCCCACGCGGCAAGCAGGGGAACACCATCCGCCTCTTTGCCGGCACCGACGACCCCCTGGTCGTAGCGTCAACCCTAGACAACGCCCTCCGCAACTAGCTAAATCATCCTCAACTCCATAAGTTGCGGTGAAATAGGGATTGGTTTACGGCTTTATCGGTATAAACAGTCCCTATTTCACCGCAACTTATGAGAAGGGGTTGTGCAGCTAAAAAAGCCCCGTCCCAAATTAGCTACTCTTTGATGCTGGCGATGAGGTCGTTTGCTTTGGTTGCAATGACGTTGTTGATGTCGGCCTGCAGCTCCTCGTAGACCGCTATGGCTCGCTCGCCGGCGGGGGTCAGGGTGGACCCGCGGGCGCCGTCGCGCTCGATGAGCTTGCAGCCCAGCTGACCTTCTGCCTCGTTCACAATGCGCCATGCCTTGGAATACGCCATGCCCATGCTCTTGGCGGCGCGGTTGAGCGAGTGCTCGCGGGCGATACCCTGCAGCAGCAAGACGCAGCCGTGGCCGAACACGCCCGGCAGATCCTTGTCGCACGCTTGAATGACCAACTTCGCCGTTGTCTTGTACTTCATGTGCTCCACGTCTCCCCGCTAAAGTGTTTGCTGGGCAAACGCAAAGCCTGCGTCAAACCCTCGTGTGCTCTTCTTAAATCATGCATTGTAGCAGTCAAAGTGCGTTAAGATACTTGCCCAGTATTGGGCGCCCAAGGTTGGGCTGGGTCCTACGAGGCCTGCAGCCGACCGGTCGCATGGAAAAAGGAGAAACATGGCTACGTTCTTTCCCGGTGAGTCCCACACGTTTTCGGAGTATCTGCTGGTCCCTGGTTACTCGTCCTCGCAGTGCATCCCCAACAACGTCTCTCTTAAGACGCCGCTAACCCGCTTTAAGCGCGGTGAGAAGCCGGCAATCACCCTGAACATCCCCATGGTTTCCGCCATCATGCAGTCCGTCTCGGGCGTCGACATGGGTGTCGCGCTCGCTACCGAGGGCGGCCTGTCCTTCATCTACGGTTCCCAGACCCCCGAGTCCGAGGCTGCTATGGTCAAGGCCGTCAAGGATCACAAGGCTGGCTTCGTTCAGTCCGATTCCACGCTGACCCCCGACATGACCATGGAGCAGGTCATCGAGCTCAAGGAGAAGACCGGTCATTCCACCATGCCGGTTACCGATGACGGTACTCCCAAGGGTAAGCTCCTGGGCATCGTCACCAGCCGTGACTATCGTCCCAGCCGCGATGACCACCAGACGAAGGTCTCCGAGTTCATGACCCCGCGTGAGCAGCTCATCGTGGGCGACAAGAACATCAGCCTCAAGGTTGCCAACGACGTCATCTGGGACAACAAGCTCAACGCCCTGCCCATCGTTGACGACAACGATCACCTCATGGGCATTGTCTTCCGCAAGGACTACGACAGCCACAAGACCAACCCCAACGAGCTACTCGACGGCGATAAGCGCTACATGGTCGGCGCCGGCATCAACACCCGCGACTATGCCGAGCGCGTGCCGCTGCTCATCGAGGCCGGCGCCGATGTCCTGTGCATCGACTCTTCTGAGGGCTTCAGCGAGTGGCAGAAGCGCACCATCGAGTGGATCCGCGCCAACTACGGCGAGGACGTCAAGGTCGGTGCCGGCAACGTCGTCGACGCCGAGGGCTTCCGCTTTTTGGCTGACTGCGGTGCCGACTTCATCAAGGTCGGTATCGGCGGCGGCTCCATCTGCATTACCCGCGAGACCAAGGGTATCGGCCGTGGCCAGGCCACCGCGCTGATTGACGTCTGC
>URIJ01000236.1 GCA_900547835.1 uncultured Collinsella sp. | reverse complement strand
GACTACGCCGGCGAGGATGCAGGCCAACTGCAAACCAGGATTGAGGCTTTCTTGGAAACCATTTAGGGCCATTCGTCCCGGCGGCTTCCCCAGGCACCGCACCTTCCGGCTCCAACCCTCCTTGCGTACCAAAGTACGCGGCGTCGGGCTTGTCGCTCGGAATCTGCGGCACCTGGGAAAGCCGTTTCCTTGGTTGGATTTTTGTTCTTGAGGAGTTATATGTCTGTAGCTAAAGAGCAGCCGTTGCCGTCCACGTTTGAGGAGTTCAACGAGCAGCGCAAGGCGGCGTTTATTCGCGTCAAGGATTATAAGCAGGCGGGTAATCGCCTGGTCGGCTTTTTGTGCAGCTATACGCCGCTCGAGATTATCGACGCCGCAGGGGCTTCGAGCGTGGCTCTGTGCGGCACGTCCGACGAGGTGATTCCCGAGGCCGAGAAGGTGCTGCCGGCAAACCTGTGCCCGCTCATCAAGTCGACGTACGGCTTTGCCTACTCGCAAAAGTGCCCGTTTACGTACTTTAGCGACATGATCATCGGTGAGACCACCTGCGACGGCAAGAAGAAGATGTACGAGCTGCTCAACGAGCTCAAGCGTACGCACATTCTGCACCTGCCGCAGGGTCGCGATCGCGCCTACGAGCGTGAAGGCTGGTACGAGGAGTGCCGCCTGCTCAAGGAGGAGCTCGAGAACTTCTACGGCATTACGATTACTGATGACGACCTGCGCGCCGCCGTCCGTCGTCGCAATCGCCTGCGTGCTGCCCAGCTCGAGATGTTTGCGCTGCAGGCCAACCAGCCGGCGGCCATGAGTGGCGTCGACCTGATGAGCACTATGTTTGCCGGTACGTTCAGCTTTGATATCGAGGCCTATACGCAGCAGCTCGAGCAAAAGGTCGCTGCGCTGCGCGAAGCCTACGACGCGGGCGAGCGCCCGGTCGCGGCGGATGCCAAGCGCATCCTGATCACCGGTTGCCCGGTGGGCGGCGTGATCAACAAGATCGGTCGCACCATCGAGTCCAACGGCGGTGTGGTCGTGTGCATGGGCGACTGCTCGGGCGAGCGCGCGGCGGCCATGATGATCGACCCGGAGGCTCCCGATATCCTGCGCGCCATCGCCGACCGCTACCTGGACATCAACTGCTCGGTCATGACGCCCAACGACGGTCGTATGGAAAACACGCTGGCCATGTGCGAGAAGTATCATGTCGATGGCGTGGTGGAGAGCGTGCTACAGGCCTGCCACACCTTCAACGTTGAGAGCGCGCGCATGCAGGAGGCCGTCGAGGGTGCGGATATTCCGTACATGAAGATCGAGACCGACTACAGCAACGGCGACATGGGTCAGATTGAGACCCGCATCGCCGCCTTCATCGAAACCCTCTAGCTTTCTCAGGCACCGGATCTTGCCCCTCAAACCGTCGCTTGCGTACCCAAAGTACGCTGCGCTCCTCTTTCGGGGCAATCTCCGGCACCTGAGAAACCTAGAGCTAAGGCGCCTGAACGCGCCGCTACCTTTGATGTTTAGATTGGGAGAGAGCCATGATAGGGATCGGGATCGATATCGGGTCTACGGCGGCTAAGGCTGCTGTGGTCGACGGGGAGGGTTCGGTGGCGTGGACGTGCGTGCAGCCAACCGGGTTCTCCTCGGTCGATGCTTCCGAGCGGCTGCGCGAGGCACTGGCAGCGGCGGGTTATGACGTGACGGGTGACGATGTTCGCGTGGTCGCGACTGGCTACGGCCGTGTCGCCGTGCCCTATGCGCACAAGGTCGTGACCGAGATCACCTGCCACGGCACCGGTGCCGTGCGCCTGTTTGGCGATCACGTCACGGTGATTGACGTGGGCGGCCAGGACACCAAGGTCATTCAGCTTAAAAGTGGCCGCGTGGCCAAGTTCGCCATGAACGACAAGTGCGCTGCCGGTACGGGGCGCTTTTTGGAGATCATGGCCGACCGTCTGGGTATTTCCCAACAGCAGATGGCCGACCTTGCGCGTTCCGGTGAGCCCACCAAGATCAGCAGCATGTGCACGGTGTTTGCCGAAAGCGAGGTCATCAGCCTGATCGGTCGCGGTGAGCCGCGCGAGAACATTGCACGTGGCGTGATCGACAGCGTGGTCTCGCGCGTGGCGACCATGGCCGGGCAGGCCGCGGGCGCCCTGTACTACCTGACCGGTGGCCTGTGCGAGAACGCCTTCGTGG
>URIJ01000235.1 GCA_900547835.1 uncultured Collinsella sp. | reverse complement strand
GACGTTTCTGCGCTGCCTTAACCTGCTCGAGACTCCGGATGCCGGCCATATCTGGTTCCACGGCCAGGACCTCACGGCCGAGCGCTGCAATATCAATAAGCTGCGCGAGGACATCGGCATGGTGTTCCAGGGCTTCAACCTGTTCAACAATATGGACGTGCTCGACAACTGCACGCTCGCGCCCGTCACGCTCAAAAAGATGAGCAAGGTCGAGGCCGAGAAGGTCGCGATGGAGCATCTGGCGAGCGTGGGACTCGAAAAGTTCGCGCACGCCGCCGTTGGTCGCCTGTCCGGTGGTCAAAAGCAGCGTGTGGCCATCGCTCGTGCCCTGTGCATGAATCCGCAGATCATGCTGTTTGACGAGCCGACCTCGGCGCTCGACCCCGAGATCGTGGGCGAGGTGCTCGAGGTCATGCGCAAGCTCGCCGCCGACGGCATGACCATGGTCGTCGTCACGCACGAGATGGCCTTTGCCCGAACCGTGTCCGACCGCGTGGTCTTTATGGACAAGGGCGTGGTGCTCGAGGACGCCGCGCCGGCCGAGCTCTTCGGCAACCCCAAACACCAGCGCACGCGCGAGTTCCTCTCTCGTTATCTGGAGGACAAATAACCGACCGCAAACGCTTATGTGGCAGGGCCGCTCCCGTGGGGCGGCCCTCGTCATCACAATCGAAAGGATGTCATGGCCGAGGTTTGGCGCTTCTTTGCGCATGAGGACGATTTTGCCGATATAGACGAGGCAGGCGCGTGCGAGCGCTTGGGCCGCGTTCTGTCGTTTCCGACCGTCTCGAGCATGGATGCCGAGGCGGTGGACTGGCAACCTTTCGACGACCTGCGCGCCTATATGCAGCAGGCCTGGCCGTACGTATTTGCGGCGGGCGAGGTCGAGCTTATCGACCATTCGCTATTGGTGACGCTTAGCGGTTCCGACCCTGACCTCAAGCCCATTATGCTCATGGGCCACATGGATGTGGTTCCCGTGGTGCCGGGCACCGAGGCTGACTGGACGCATGCCCCCTTTAGCGGGCACGTGGACGACACCTACATCTGGGGCCGTGGAGCGATCGACATGAAGGACCAGGTCGCAGGCATTCTCGAGGCTGTCGAGTATGCGCTGGCACACGGTTGGCAGCACGAGCGGACGCTGCTCCTGGCCTTTGGCCAGGACGAGGAGACGACGCAGTGCGGCGCAGGCGCCATCGGCCGTGCGCTCGAGGAGCGCGGTGTTGAGCTCGAGTTCCTGATCGACGAGGGCGACTACCGCATCGTTTCGGATGCCGAGTACAGCGCGGGCGAGGGTTGGCTCATGCACGCCGACCTGGCTGAGAAGGGCTATGCCGACATTGTGCTCAAGACAAAGAGCGTGGGCGGGCATTCCTCCAACCCCTACGGCGGCACGTCGCTCGAGGTGCTCAGCCGTGCCATCACCGCAATCTGCGATATCGAGTGGCCGACGCGCGTGACCGATTTGCTTGCCGCCCAGCTCGTCGAGCTGGGGCTCTACACGGCGGATGAAATTGCCGCCAACGGGGGCGCCATTGTCCGCGATTGCCTCGCCAGCAAGAAGCTCTATCCGCTGGTGACGACCACCTGCGCGCCCACGCAGATCGAGGGTGGCAGCACCGGCGCCAACGTAATGCCGCAGGATATGTGGGCCAACATCAACTTCCGTATGCTCGAGGGCACGAGCGTGGCCGACGTTGTGGCGCGCTGCCGTGAGGCGGTTGCCGGGGCGGACCTTGCCGGTCGTGTCGAAGTGGAGCTAGGCCCCGGCAGCTCCGAACCCTCGCCGTCCCCGCGCATCGGTGGCCCCGGCCTCGAGGCGGTTCGCTCCATCGCCGCCCGCTATTTCTGTGATCCAAAGGGGACGGAGGAAAATGGATCATTCGAGCCAGTGGCAATTGTGCCCTCGACCGTGATCGGTGCGACCGACGCTGCCAACTACCAGCACATTTGCCCTGAGTGCATTCGCTTCTCGGCCTTTGTGGTTGATGACGACGAGTGTGATCGCGGCGTCCACGGCACCAACGAGCGCATCACCCGCCGCGCCTACCTCCAGGGCATCCGCTTCCTCGTCGCTCTACTCCAAACGCTCTAGTCAAAAAGCAAACTCTTGGTGCAACGGGGTCAGGTTTGTTTGCACCAATCCGTGCGGGTTATATGCAGGTTTGCCTGCGCACGCTATCATGTATGGGTTAGAC
>URIJ01000234.1 GCA_900547835.1 uncultured Collinsella sp. | reverse complement strand
TCCCAATGTTGCGCAACAGCGATGCTGGCTTAAGGTTTTAGACTTGGCTCTGATAAAGGCTAAACCACGAAAGGTCGAACGATGTTCTGTCAAAAATGCGGACAGCAAGTTCCCGATGGATCGACGTTTTGCACGCATTGCGGGGCGTCGCTTGCGGGTGGCTCCGCGCCGATGCCTGCGGCTGCTACTCCGACTTCTGCGCCCACGGCCGGCCCGGGCCTGACCCAATCGATGTCGCCGGTCGCGCCTGCGCCTCAAAAGCCCAAGAGCAAGGCACCGATCATCATTGCTGTGGCATGTGCCGCTGTGGTCCTCATCGGGGGTGGCACGGTGTTTGCGCTCACGATGCTCAACGGGTCCAAGAGCTCTGACACGCAAATCTCGGTGATCGATACCGGGTCTTCGGACGAGAAAGATTCTTCTGCCAAGAAGAAGAGCGACAAGTCCAAGTCTAAGGAATCCTCGTCGTCCGATGACGAGGCCGTTCCCGAGAACGAGTCAGCATACTACGGTTCGGCTGATTTGGACGATTACCTGACCGACGTGCATACGTACACGAACGACATGCATCCTTATAGCATGTCGATTCCCAATCGCTTTGAGATGGAAGATACTCCCAGCGGCAGTGGCGCCAGGTATGAGGATCCGGAGACGGGTTTTGAGATCAACCTGTTTGGCTACGTCAACATTAACGAAGAAACCGCACACGAGATGTTCGTCGACGCGGACACCTCGGGCAAGGCCGACCTCTATACCGCAGAGGGCGACAACTGGTACGTGGTCTCGTGGCGCGAGGGAGACACGATCATTTACGAAAAGACGATCGTCACGGATTCGACGATTGCCACGGCGCATTTGGAGTACTCGACTGCAAACCGCGACATGGGGTCGAAGGTTATCGATACGCTGTTGCCGACGTTCCAGGTGGACTAGGCGCCCGTGCCTATAGCGGGCAATCGGAAACGCCGATAGCCAGAGCTCCTGACAGCCTTTGTCTTATGGGTTAGACTGGGCTTCGATAAAACCGATGAATGGGACAACCGCTTCCTGGCGTCGTTGTCCCATTTTTTTATTACGGCGCGGTCCGTTGCGGCCGGCGCCCTAGGCGGGGGTGTTTCGATGAGCCAAGAGATGATGGATAAAACCTGTCGCGGTTTTGCCGAGGCGTTGGCTGCGCGCGAGCCCGTTCCCGGTGGCGGCAGCGCCAGCGCGTTTGTGGGCGCACTGGGCGCCTCGCTGTGCGGGATGGTTGCTCGCTATGGCGCGACGAACCCCGCGCTTGCCGATCGCGCGGACGATCTGACGCGCGCGTTTGCCCAGGCGGATGAATTGGCTCAGGAGCTTGTCGACTTGGTTGCCGAGGACGTTCGCGCCTATGGCCAGGTGTCTGCTGCGTACGGAATTCCGCGCGAGGACCCGGCTCGAGCGGCTGCGATTCAGGATGCACTGCGCGTGGCAGCCATGCCGCCGTACCGCATTATGGATGCATGCGGTCGTGCACTGGCGCTGCTCGAGGACATGGCGGACAAGGGTTCGCGTCAGCTGCTCTCCGATGTGGCGTGCGGCGCCGTGTTTTGCCGCGCGGCCATGCAGGGCGCGAGCTTGACGCTCTTTGCGAACACCACGTCTATGAAGGATCGCGCCCGCGCCGAGGAGCTCGAGGCTGCATGCGACGAGTTGCTCGATACGTGGCTGCCGCGCGCCGATGCGCTGGCGCGCCGCGCCGCCGACGCCGCAAGGAAGAGGGGATAGCCATGGCAGAGCTGCTGAAGGGGGCCCCTGTTGCCCGTGCTTTGACCGAGGAACTCGCTGCTCGCTGCATGGCTTTGCGTGAGCGCGGCGTTGTGCCGACGCTGGCCATCGTGCGCGTGGGCGAGCGCGAGGACGACCTATCCTACGAGCGCGGTGCCCTCAAGCGCTGCGAAAAGGTTGGCATTGAGGCTCGCCGTGTTTTGCTGCCTGCCGACGTTTCGCAGGATGAGCTGTTGGCGGCTATTAAGGACATCAATGCCGACCCCGCTGTTCATGGCTGCCTGTTGTTTCGCCCGCTGCCCGCTGGGCTTGACGAGGATGTAGTTGCCGCGGCACTCAATCCCGCCAAGGACGTTGACTCCATGACGCCGGCCTCGCTGCTTACCACGCTTTCGGGGCGAGGCGAGGGATTCGCTCCTTGTACAGCCGAGGCCGTGCTGGCGATTCTGAATCACTATGGCGTGGAGCTGGACGGTGCCAAGGTTGCCGTTGTCGGTCGCTCGCTGGTAATTGGCCGTCCCGTTGCCGCCATGCTTACGGCGCGC
>URIJ01000233.1 GCA_900547835.1 uncultured Collinsella sp. | reverse complement strand
CGAGGGCTACATCAAGCTCAACTACTTCAACCTGTTCTGGGTATTCTTCGTCTGCAGCGTGTTAGGTCTCATTCTCGAGGAAGTCTGGCATATGGTCGTCGTCGATCCCGGCGTCTATCAGGACCGTGCCGGTATGCTATTTGGCCCCTTTAGCCCCATCTACGGATTTGGCGCGGTGCTCATGACCATGGCGCTCAACCGCTTCTATAAAAAGAATCCTCTGATCATTTTCCTGGTAAGTGCCCTGATCGGCGGCGCTTTCGAGGTGTTTGTAGGCTGGTTTATGCAGACCTCATTTGGCGTGGTGTCGTGGAGCTATTCACACATTAGGCTATTCGGCATGCCCGATCCCATCGCGGTATTGACCGGGGGACGCACATGCACGCCGTTTGCCTGCATGTGGGGCCTGGGTGGCCTCATCTGGATCAAGGTCTTGCTGCCGCACCTGCTTAAGCTCATCAATATGATTCCATGGAAACGCCGCTACTCTGCTACCGTCATCCTGACCGCCGTCATGTTGATCGACGGCGTCATGACGTTGCAATCGCTCGACTATTGGTATCAGCGCGTCAACGGAACCGTTCGAAATATTCCCGTCGCACAGTTCTATGACAAGCATTTCGATAACGAATATATGGAGAACCGTTTTCAGAGTATGACCATGAGCCCCAAGGACGCCACACGCGTGTAGCAAACGCCAGAGCAAAATAGCTCCAACACATCAAAGCCCGCTGGCAGATCTACATGAACTGCCGGCGGGCTTTCGCTATAGACAGACTCGGATTGCCGACGAGGCCTTACGCCTCGCGCTCGACCTCGCTCACGCACTCGCTCTTGATGGTGCCGACGAGCGACTGCAGCGCATCGACCACATGCGGGCGAATGTCTCCGCCAATGAGCACGAGCATGATGTCGTCGCCCACGGTAAGCTCGCCGCTCGCCAGCCACACGCGCACATAGCCGATACCCGGCATCGTGCGCGTCGCCTCGATAGCGGCCTGCACCTTTTCGGCATCGAAGCCAAACACCATGCCGCCCACCTTGTGGCCTGGCGCCACGCCATCGGTCTCGACTCCGCGCACTTCGGCCTTGGGCGTCGCGCGCACCACGCCGTTGTGTGTCAGGTACATCCCACAATCAGCCGCCGAAACATCGGCCTTGGCTTCGCGCAGCCAAGCATCAACCGAAGGCATCGATTTGCCGTTCTCAAGCATCATTTCTCCTTTTGATTTCCAGGGTAGTCTTTTTGGGACGGGGCCCGGACACTTTATTCCTCGACCGGCGTGAGCACCATGACGGCGCGCGTATTGCTAAATGACAGCGAACGGCAGGTCACAAGCGTTACGACCTTGGTTGCCGAAGCGGCACGATCGGTGGCATCGCTCGCCACGGCAGAGGCACCGTCGAGCATCTCGGACAGATAATTCTTCAGTCCGTCATCGCCCTCAAAGTTGGGCGTGCGCGCCTTGGCATACGTGTCCTCGACCACCTTGGTCGCCAGCGGACGCAGCTTATACGTTGCATCGCGCGTGATGTAATACACGTACTCGATGCTATCGAACGTCGCTTGGTCGGTGGTGTCCGAAATCACGTTGAACATCGACCCATCGTTCATATGGTGGCCGTAGATCGTGGTCTGCTGGTCGACCATTCCCGGCGCGGTGTCATCGCTATCCAGGAAAATGGCCCCAGATGCATTGGCCGTACCGTCGAACAGCGTGTTGAGGTATTTGGAGTTGTTGTTGGTCTGCACCACGGGATAGTTGATGTTGGTTCCCGGCACGTAAATCCAACCCACAATCTCGGGGTTCGTCTGAGCAAGCGCATCAAAGTCGATAATCGGCACGCCGCTGGCGTCCTTATCGCTTACATATTGCTTCTCGATTTTCTGGTATGAATCGCTCGCCTGCTTATAGCCAATCTGAGCATTGATAAAGATGGCGGCGGCGGCGACAATCAGACCGATGCCCACGATGATGAGCAGAATGGGGATGATGGAGCGGCGTTTCTTGCGCGGCGGCTCGGTGTAGCTGGACGGAGCGCCGCTCGGCTGCCTCGTCGTCCGGGTCTGCTTCTTTGCCGTGCCATATGACGAGGGGCGATACGCAGCCGGCGTATCCTGACGGCGATGGGACGTCGGCGTTACGGGGCGCGGCGCACGAGCCTGTTGAGGAGAGGATGCCCGACCCTGCTGCATGGAGCGGGCCGATCCCAACTTGGATGGATCGGGGATCTGAGAAGCCGAGAAACGTTTTCCCTGATAGTCGGACATGACTCTCCCTATGATTACAGCGGAATGGCAAGCCGCTTAGGCGTCGGCCATCTCCTGCTTCATCTTCTCGATAACCTTGCGGTACTCGGGGTCGCAAGCAC
>URIJ01000232.1 GCA_900547835.1 uncultured Collinsella sp. | reverse complement strand
GTGCACAGCAAATCCCCAAACGGGGCGCCGCATCGGGTGCAGCTATGACGTGGGTCGATGAGCGTGAGCGCAGCCAGGCAGTCTTGGCAAATAAGCGCACCGGCGCGCTCGCAGCCGGCACATCGTGTTGGCGACAATGCCTCGAGCGCCTCGCGTGCCACCCGCTCGGCAAACGGTAGCAATTCGTCCGCAAACGGTAGGGCGCCGGCACCCTGCAGACGGCTCAATTTGTTTAGATGGCTCTTCAAGACACAACCCTCCCTACGTTCGGTCGCAGGGAGGGTTGTTGATTCAGCGCTATGGTACCCCGACGCGTTTGGGGTCAGGCAGGTTAAATCCGTTTGCGGGCACTATTCGCCGGTGGGCGGTTGCGGTGCGGACGAGTTTTGGGTCGAGCCCTCGCCACCATCCTGGCGCGGCTTGCGGGAACGACGACGGCGACGGCGCTTTTGACCCTGGTCGGCCGAACCCTCGCCACCACGATCTTCACGCGACTCGTGTTCGTCGCGAGCAGCGCCGCGCGCGGCCTTGGCGGCCGCGCCTCCGCCATCTCCGGGGCGACGGCGCGTGACCTTGACCTCGCCATCCGAGACCTGATCGGCCACGGAGGGCACCGAGGGCTTTTGCTGCGTGCCCGAGGAATGGCGACGACGCGGACGCGGGGCGCGCTCGTCATCGTTGCGCTGCTTGCCGCCCTTGTCGGCAGGCGTATCGGAACCCGAACCACCCTTGGGGGCGGCACCGGCTTCGCGAGCGGCTGCGGCGCGGAAGGCGTCCTCGCGCTCCTCGCTCGACAGATGACGGCGGCGGCGACGTGTGGGGTTCATGCCACCGCCGCGATTCTGCTGCTGAGGCTGCTGGGCCTCGCGCTCGCGGGAGGAGTTCTTGCCTGCGGGAACGGCCTCGCCGGCATCGCCCGAACCCGAGCGCTTGCGGCGGCGACGTCCACTGGCAGCCTCCTCAGCCTCGGGTGCCTCGGCCTTGCCACGACCCTTACCGCGGCCGCGACCCTCGCTCTGGCTCTGACCGGCACGGGTATCGGCGTCCGCATCGCGACGGCGGCGCTTGGGCATCGACGTACCGGCCAGACGGTCGGCGCTCGACAGGCCATCGCCCACGTCGACGCCGTTCTCGCGGTCGAGCTCCATGAGCGCCAGGCGCATCTCGGGCGACTCGATGCGCTCGAGCACGTCGCGCGTCACGCAGTCGGGGCGGCAGCTGCAGCCCTGCTCGGCGGCCTTCTTTTTGCAGCCCTCAGAGCAGGTCATGTCGGCCAGGTTGACCTTAAAGACCTTGCCGTTCTCCAGGCGCAGCACCAGCTGCTCACGCGGCGTGTCATATTCCTGAATACGCGCCTTGCCGAGCGGCGTATCGATGAGCGTCTTCTTTTTGGGCGCACGGCTCTTAAAGTCCTTGTACGCTTCGAACTCATAGCGCAGGCAGCACATCAGGCGGCCGCAAACGCCGCTGATCTTGGAGGAATTGAGCGGCAGGTCCTGCTCTTTTGCCATGCGGATCGAGACGGGCTCAAACTGTCCGCCAAAGCGCGTGCAACAGAGCTCCTGGCCGCACTGGGCATAGCCGCCCACCAGGCGAGTCTCGTCGCGCACGCCGATCTGGCGCATGTCGACGCGAATGTGCAGCGTCGAGGACAGGTCCTTGACGAGCTGACGAAAATCGACGCGCTCCTCGGCCGCAAAGTAGAACACGGCCTTCTCGCCGCCAAACAGGTACTCGACGCCGACCGGCTTCATCTCGAGGTCGAGCTCTTTGACCAGACGGCGAAAATCGACCATCGCCTCGTCGCCCTGGATGGCCAGGTCGTCGGCAAGCTGCAGGTCGATGTCGCTCGCCACACGCAGCACGGGCTTGAGCGGCTGACCGATCTCGTCTTGCGGCACCTCGAAGGGATCGGCCGTGACCAGGCCGATCTCGGTTCCGCGCTCGGTGGAGCAAATGGCATAATCGGCCTCGAGGATATCCAGATCCTGTGGGTCGAACCACAGGTCGCGCGAGGCGTAGGTAAACTTAACGGGTACGACTAACGGCATTTCAGTGCCTTCCTGATATCGAACAGCATGACCTCGATGGCCAGCTGGGGAGTAACGTTTCTGGCGATGTTGCGCTCGGCGGTCGCGACCGCCTCGAGCGCCTGGGTGGCACCCGCAACATTGGTCGCGGCGGCAAGCCGACTGATCGTGTCGCGCACGTCCTCGTTCACCACGTCGGCTGCCTCGTCCTGAAGTGTCAGCAGCACGTCGCGCATGAGCGTCCGCGCGCTCGCCAGCGCTTCCATGATACCCGAACGCTCGCGCGCGTTGAGTTCGCGCTTGTTGCGGTCCTCAAGCTGCTTCAATGCTCCACGCGACAGGTAGTCGGCGTTTTGCTCGAGTACCTTTTCCTGCGTGGACTTGACCTCGGC
>URIJ01000231.1 GCA_900547835.1 uncultured Collinsella sp. | reverse complement strand
CGTCGTGTTCCAGCCGCACCGCTATTCGCGCCTGCAGGCTCTGTGCGATGACTTTGCCGATGCCTTTGCCAACGCCGATAAGCTGCTGCTGATCGATGTGTTCTCCGCCGGCGAGATGCCGATTCCGGGCGTTACCTCCAAGATGCTCGCAGATACCGTTCGCGCCAAGCACCCCGGCAAGGAGGTCGTGTACTGCTCCAGCCGTCTTGAGCTCAACCAGGAGCTTGAGAAACTCGTGGGCGAGGGCGACCTGCTGCTCACCATGGGTGCCGGCGACGTTACGACCGTCGGCCCCGAGTTCATCGAGTATCTGACTGCCAAGAAAGACGCTTAACCTCTATGGGTCTCTTTAACGCCGTCATGGCGCTTTCGGGCATGATCGACACGGACGTGGTCGAGGACGAACGTCTTGCACGCCATACAAGCTATCGTATCGGTGGCAAGGCCGACCTCTTTGTGACGTGCCATAGCTACCATGCCCTGCGTCGCGCCGTGGCGGTGCTCGACCGCGAGCAGGTGCCGTGGGTGATTATCGGCAAGGGGTCCAATCTGCTTGTTGCCGATGCCGGTTATCGCGGCGCCGTTATTTCGCTGGGACGTGAGTTTCAGCGCACGGTTGTTGCCGATGACGGTTGTACGCTGACGGTCGGTGCGGGCGTGATGTTTGCGCGCCTGGTCAACGATGCCCTGTCGCGTAGCCTCTCGGGCCTTGAGTTTGCCGTCGGCATCCCTGGTTCGGTCGGCGGTGCGATATCTATGAATGCCGGCACACGGACCGAGTGGATTGGCTCGCTGGTTGAGGATGTCGTAACGTTTGACCCGGCATCCGGTATCAAGCATTATGCGGGGTCCGAGATCACTTGGGGCTACCGCGAATGTAGCCTTCCCCGCAATGAGATCATCCTCGAGTGCGTGCTCAAGCTTAAACCGGCGCCCAAGGCCGACATTCGCGAGCGCATGGAACGGTACCTGACGAGGCGCAAGCGTACGCAGCCCATGGGTCGCGCATCCTGCGGGTCGGTCTTTCGTAACCCGCCCGATGCGAGTGTGGGCAAGCTTATCGAGGATTGTGGATTAAAGGGTTTTTCGATTGGCGGCGCGGAAGTTTCGCCCGTTCACGCTAATTTTATCGTTAATAACGGAACTGCCTCGGCCGATGACGTTGCCGCGGTTATCAGACATGTGCACGGAAAGGTGAGGGAGGCGTATGGCATCGAGCTCAGACCGGAAGTTAAATTCCTCGGCTTCTAGAGCATCGAAACCCACCTTCCGCCGCGCCGGAGGGCGTTCCGGCGCGCCTGCCAAACCTCAACGCAATACCGTCGCGCACTCTAAGTCTGTCGGGCATGCTCGACAGACCAGTCGTCCGGTTGTCGGCTCGCAGCTCGGTAATCGTCCGGCCGCAAAAAAGTCCTCGCGTCCCTCGGTGACGTCAAAGCCTGTTATGGGCGCCAAGCCTGCCCGTCCTATGGCAACTCCTAAGCCCTCGACAGGAACTAAGGCGGCGCGTCCGAGTCGCACGCTGGACGCATCGAAACCGCGCTCGCTGACATCGGTGCCGGCTACCGCCAAGAAGCCTTCGGGTAAAAAAGGCGTCAACCCGTTGTCTTCACTTAGGGCGATGGCAAATAAAACATCAGACGCCGCTTCTGTCGTTACAGGCAAAGGCAAAATCGTGGGCGGCGTTTTGGCCGTCTTGGCCGTGCTCGTCGTCGTTGCCATCGTGGTGATCAACTCTGGATTGTTTACCGCCACTGATATTCAGATTCAAGGCAGCGAGCATGTGACGAAGCACGATGCTATCCAGCTGATCGATTTGCCCGAGGGAACGTCGCTTTTTAACGTCGATCCCGACCAGATTACCGAGGACCTCAAGCAGAACCCGTGGGTCTCGGGCGTGGATGTCCAGCGTCAGTTCCCACATACGCTCATCATTACGCCGATGGAGCGCAAGGTCATTGCAATTGCCTATATCAGCTCCGATGACCTTGCCTGGGCCATCGGGGATGATGACACCTGGATCGCCCCGCTGTCGACGTCGGTCGAAGTGGATGACCAGGGCAACGTCATCACGACGGGGCAGGGCTCAAATACCCTGACCGGCATTGATGCCGCGCTGGCGCTCGCTAAGCACTACGGCGCGGTGTTGTTGACTGATGTCTCGGCGGATGTCGCTCCGGTTTCCGGCCAGGCGGTGAGCTCCAAGGCCGTTAAGGCTGGCTTGGATTATGTGCGTGGTTTTTCGAGCGAGTTCTTGGGACAAGTCAAGGATATTTCCACGCCTTCGGTCGAAGCCATCTCGGCAAACCTCAATAACGGCATTGAGGTGTCGCTGGGCGATTCGAACGATATCGTCAAGAAGGAGCGCGTAGTCACCAAGCTGCTTTCGCAGGTAGAGGGCGTAACGTATATCAATGTGCGCTCTCCGGGTAACTATACATTTAGGAACGCTCCGACCTCGTAGCGCTGGTTGATGCTTTGTTGAGGGGCCATACCACGCCGTTTATCTGGTTTGTTTGGTTTTCACGGT
>URIJ01000230.1 GCA_900547835.1 uncultured Collinsella sp. | reverse complement strand
GACCATGAGTGATACCGCATCCGCAGCGCCCCGTGTACCCAAACGCGTCGCCGCCGTTATCCTTAACTCGCTCAAGGGCGGCGTGGTCCCGCGCATCGGCCTTCCCTATATCACCGTGGGTCGCGAGGTCGAGATTCGCGCCCTGCTCACCGATTTGAGTCTCATCGCCGATGGCGGCGCGAGCTTCCGCTTCTTAGTCGGTCGTTACGGCGCCGGCAAGAGCTTTTTGCTCCAGACTATCCGCACGCACGCCATAGGCGAGGGGTTCGTCGTCGCCGATGCCGACCTGTCGCCCGAGCGCCGCCTGCAGGGCGGTCAGGGACAGGGCCTTGCCACCTACCGCGAGCTCATCCGCAATATATCGACCAAGACGCGCCCCGAGGGTGGTGCGCTCAACCTTATTTTGGATCGCTGGGTCGCCTCGTGTGCCGACGTCGACGAGTCGGTCGTCAATGCCCAACTGGCCCCGCTCGAGGAGATGGTCCACGGCTTCGACTTCACCCGCATGCTCCGCCGCTATCGCATGGCCGTATCCGAGGGCGATGAAGAGGCTATGAGCCGCGTGACCAAATGGATTCGCGGCGAGTACCGCACCAAGAGCGAGGCACGCGCTGAGCTGGGCTCCTCGACCATCATCAGCGATGACGACTGGTACGACTACGTTAAGCTCATTGCACGCTTTTTGGTCTGCAGCGGATATAAGGGCATGCTGGTGCTCATCGACGAACTCGTGAATCTGTACAAGATTCCCAACGCGATCACGCGCCAATACAACTACGAGAAGATCCTGACTATGTACAACGACACGCTCCAGGGCAAGGCGCAGTACCTGGGCATGATCATGGGCGGCACGCCGACCTCCATCGAAGACCGTCGACGCGGTGTGTTTTCCTACGAAGCCCTGCGCAGCCGTCTCGCCCAGGGTCGCTTTGCACGCGAGGACCTCAAGGACATGCTCGCGCCCATCATCCGTCTGCAGCCACTCACCTACGAGGAGCTGCTGGTGCTCATCGAAAAGCTCATGCAGATCCATGCCGGCTACTTTGGCTGGACGCCCACGCTTACCGAGAACGACTTGGTGGACTTCCTCAAGATCGAGTTTGGCCGCGTGGGAGCCGACACGCACCTGACGCCCCGTGAGGTCATCCGCGACTTTATCGAGCTGCTCGACATCCTGTGTCAAAACCCCGATGCCGACGTGGCCGAGCTGCTGCAAAGCGTCGGCGGCGACGCGCTGGCGCCGGCAGCCGCAACAGGCGACGCCGGCACCGCAGGCGGCGACCGCAACTTCGCCGAATTCACCATCTAACCTGCCAAAAAGGGACAGGTTTATTTTGGCAGGTTTTATCTGGGCAAACGCCGATATTGCAATTCGACGACCTATAGTCAGCTGCTTTTGAACGCTCGTTTTTGAAAGGAGGCCCCGTGAACGCCTTTGACCGCTACGCCCCGTTTATCCAAGACTTCATCTACTCCCACGATTGGGAGAGTCTACGCTCCATCCAGGTTGCAGCAGCTGATGCCATCTTTAACACTCAGGACAATGTGCTCCTGACGGCATCCACGGCTTCCGGCAAAACCGAGGCAGCCTTCTTTCCCATCCTGACCGAGTTTTGGGAGAACCCACCCGCGAGCGTAGGCGCCCTCTACATTGGTCCCCTCAAAGCGCTCATCAACGATCAGTTTGTACGCCTCAACGATCTGTGCGAAGAGGCCGATATCCCCGTTTGGCACTGGCACGGCGATGTTTCGCAATCGCACAAGGCCAAACTCATCAAAAAGCCGAGCGGTATCTTGCAGATTACGCCCGAGTCGCTCGAGGCGCTCCTGATCCATAAGCACATGGCAATCCCTCGTATGTTCTGCGACCTGCGCTATGTGGTTATCGACGAGGTTCATTCGCTCATGCGCGGCGACCGCGGCGGTCAGACGCTCTGCCTTATCGAGCGCCTCTCGCGCATGGCGGGCGTGCAGCCCCGCCGCATCGGCCTTTCTGCCACCATCGGCGACCCCGAGCGCACGGGCGCCTTTCTCTCACAGGGAACAGGACGCGATTGCATCATCCCCCGCTTTGAGGAACCGCGCCGCGTGTGGCGCATCTCCATGGAGCACTTCTACAACTCGGGTCCCCAGGCACAGCAGTGGGGATTCGAGAGCACGGGTCCACAAGAAGCCGAGATGCTTGCTTGCGAGCGTATTGAGCCGGCGGCGCCCGCGGCGCTGCCGGCTGGCGCCCAAGACGTGCGCCACAGCGGACAGCTTACACAGGAGGAACGCCGTCAACGTCGTGAGCGGGCACGGGGCAAGGCCGCTCCCAAAGACCGTCGCACTTCCTCGGCCCCCGAGGGCGAAGTCGACATCCCACGAGCGACCGAGCAGGCGCTTCTCAACCCCACCGACACGGCGCCCGACAACGCCGACCCCGGTATGGGCTATATCTTTGAGCATACGCGCGGCCGCAAGTGCCTGGTCTTTGCCAACTCGCGTGAGGAGGCAGAGGCCGTGTGTTCCATGCTGCGCAGCTACTGCGAAAGTCGACACGAGCCCGACCGCTT
>URIJ01000229.1 GCA_900547835.1 uncultured Collinsella sp. | reverse complement strand
CTCTTGAACACCTTCGAGCTGCTGGAAAGCGAATCGGCAACGGCCTGCAGCGCAGAAACGTTGATCATCCCGTCCTGGAACAGCTTGCCGGGTGTTGCCTGCGAAAGATTGTCGGCCATGGGGACCAGCGCGTTGCTCGAGACATCGGACAGGGCGTCGATCATGGTACGGGCCGCATTGATGTCGCTGCCGTACACCGGAATAAACGAAGCCGCCGTCCACAGCGGGCTCGAGGTCTCCGCCTTCATGCTGTCGCAAAGCTCATCAATCTTCTTCGCGTCGTCAGGCAGCGTCGAAAAATCGCCCGACGTGACCTTGTCCTTAAGGCCACCGACAACCTCGACAGCTTCCTTCGCTTCGCCCTTTACGGTCTTAGCCGAGTTAAGCAGCATAAAGCCACTTGCGCCAAGCGCAACGAGCAGCACCACGACTACGGCGGCAACAACCGCGCCAACATGGCGCTTCTTGCCCTCACCCTTGCGATGGCGATGACGGACCAGGCCATCCGAGGTCGGGCTCGTCGAAGCGTCGCTGCCATAGTTCAAGCCAAAATCGTAATAATCTTCCTTGGAACCGGAGCCCTTAAACTCGGCACCGTTGTCTTCCAAACGGGCGAACGTGCCGGTCTCGGAGGCACCCGTATAGATCGTGCCAAGGTTGCCCGTAAGCCCCGCGCCACCGGCAGAGGGAGTATTGTTGGCGGCATTGCCGGCATTAATGTTGCCGGCGGCATTCGCGGCGTTGGCAGCGCCTACGTTGTTCGCAGGTGTCGAAGGAGCCCCGCTCGGCTGCGACGTGGGGGTCGCACCGCCCGCAAAGACATTCCCTCTTGCGCGACCGGTCTTTTTAGCCTTCTGAGACTGCTCGTACAGAGCGGTAAACATCGCCGTCTCGCCCGGAGACGTGCGCTTACCGGCGCTGTTCTGACCAGCTCCGCTCGGCATGCCAGCTTTTCCGGCCCCGTTCGAACGCGGCGGAACTGCAGGACGGCCGCTGTCGCTGCCCTTAAAGTGATTACCAGCCATAAAGAAATCCTCGCAATTGAGTCGCAATAGAAAAGTCCATAACGCTATTAGTTTATGGCATATTGAGCATCGACAGCTAAACTCCAGACACGGCTATCAATTGGCGAAAATTTGGCGCAACACCTTATCTGTCTTGGCGGCGGCGCCAGCTACACCGTGAGGAACATCATCACGATGATCATGGCAAAGCCGATAAGGTCGGTCGGCAAAAACACCGTGCCCAGCATAACGGCGCTGGTGATGGTCGCCGAAACCGGCTCCACAGTTCCGATGAGGCTCGCACGCACCGAGCCGATGTCCTTAACGCCCTGCATATAGAGCATGTAAGCAAAAAACGAGCCGATAACCACGAACACCGCGAGCGCCTCGACGCCGGCGGCGTCGAGCGCCGGCATATGCGCCCAGGGCCGCACGAAGACACATGAGACCACACCCGCCGTGAGCATTGCCGAGCCCGTGACGATGGGGCTGCCGTATTCGGGCAGGATCTTGGCGGGAATCACCGCCATACACGCGGCGCTGACCGCACACATAAGGCCTGCGACCAGGCCAAGCGGCGATATGCTCAGGCTGGTCGGGTCGCCGCCGGTAGCGATTAAAAAGGTGCCGCCCAGGGCCAACCCAATGCCAACGGCCTCACGCACGCGAGGCATGCGATGGTCAATCACGCAGGTATATCCCATGATGATGACCAACTGCAGGCACTGGAGCACCGTCGCGGTTCCGGCGTTCGTCAGGCGCACGGCCGAAAGATAGCAAAACTGGTTGAACAGCAGGCCAAAGGCAGTAAAGAGCAGCAGCTGCTTGCGATCGGCGGGTGTGGTCCAGAGCTTAATCAGGCGCTCGCGGTCGCGCGTAACAACCACGGCCATAAAGAGTAGACCGGCGAGAATCTGACGCACGCTCATAAGCCACAGGGTATCGACGTGATAGGTATCGAACAGAAAGCTCGCGCTGGTGCCCGAGAAGCCCCAAAACGAACCGCCCACCAGCGTAGCCAAGACGCCCGTGATCATCTTGCGCGTCGAAGCGCTGTTCAGGCGGTCGCGCCATGCACGGCGGGTGCTGCGGCTGAGCTCGTCGGTGCCCTCGGGCACATCAATGTTCGATATATCGGTCATCGGCACCGAAGCCCCTGCGCCTTCGACCTGCTCGACACACTCTTTGCTCATTCCACTCCCCCGAAACAGCCTGGAAACAATTCGGCTTACCTTACCACGGCGAAGGCACCAGCCGGAGGCTTGTCCGCTTATCGGTAGGTCAATTCCGCAGGCGTCTTTCCATAGCTCGATACCGCAATGGCCTTGCATTATGCGACAGCCAAATCGCGGCAGCAGGCTCTTTTGAAATGGATACGACAAAGCCCCCGAATTCCACAATGTAAGCGATTTTTAAAAATGTTCTTGCCACCGAGTTCAGGCTCCGTTATATTATCCCTTGCGCGCTTGCGCACCCTTGATCGGGCGTTTAGCTCAGGGGGAGAGCGCTTCCCTGACACGGAAGAGGTCAGAAGTTCAAATCTTCTAACGCCCACCAAATGTT
>URIJ01000228.1 GCA_900547835.1 uncultured Collinsella sp. | reverse complement strand
GCCCGTGGGTTATACCCTAAGAGCAAACCACCCTTTTTAAGGGTGGTTCTGATTTCGCAAAGTTGTGTTGCGGGTTTCGCGCTAAGCTACAGATGGCGAAGCGTCTTGCGGTAACGGCGCAATTCCTCTTCCCCAATCTCCGAGATGATTCTGCCGAGCGCACCGAGTATGGCTTGACGCTGAACCGGTAGATTGCCTTGCAGCATGACGGGGTTCGATGCGCCGAGCATAGCGAACTCGGTGGGAATCGCCAAGCCCTCGACGAGCGCCATGACCTCCTCGTACTTCTCGGTCTCGGATTCCTCGGCCCAGTTTCCGCGCTCGATCTCGCCGTAGAGCTCCGAGTTGGGGAACACCGTGAGCATGTTCGCCGCGACAAGCCACGGGTTCGTCTTGTTGAAGATCGCGGCGGATTTCTTCGCGCCAATGACGCCTCGGCCCTTTCCGCTCACCCCGACGAGATAGAAGAAGGCGTAGCCTATGCCCGCTGCGTCAAGCCGGGCACACTGCTCCACTACGTCGGCTGCCGCGTACCCCTTGCACATGAACGAAAGCGCATCGTCGTCGCCGGTCTCGACGCCGATCGTGAGCCCGTCGTACCCAGCATCGGCGAGCGCGGCAAGCTCGCCATCTGCCTTGCGCGCAACATCCGTCACGCGGGCGAAGCAGCCTATGCTCTCGCATGACGGGAAGTACTTTTTAACGAGCTCGGAAATGCCGAGAAGGTGCTTGGCTCGCAGCCCAAAGGGGTTAGCGCCCGTCAGGAACACGCGGCACCGCTTGGGGCTCGGAAGACGGAACAGTCTCTGCTCGGCCTTCCGCAGGGGGTCGTGAAGCCACGTCTGGGCTTCCAATAGGTCGGCCTCGATCGTCTCCTGCGCCGCCGGCCTGAACTTGAACGGCAGATCGTCGTAGAGCGTGCAGAACTTGCATTTACCGTGCGTGCACCCGGCTGTCGCCTCCAAGAGGAGCGAGTCGGCCTCGTAGGGCGGTCTCCATATCGTTCCCGTGTAGTGCATGGCGTCTCCTTGTCTCCTGGGTATCGGAGATAAGGATGGCGCGCCCGTGCGCGAAATGTAAGTACGATATTAATTTGGGAGTAGTAACATAAACTGCACTATTGGGCGTAAGCAGCACTTTGGAGAGCATATGGCACGCAACAAGTTCATGGACGAACGCCAGGTCGCGCGCTGCGAGTCGATGGCGCGCCTTCAGTCGGTCATCGGCGGGAAGTGGAAGATACTCATCCTCTGGTACATCCACGCCTGCGAGGTGCAGCGCTTCGGCGAGCTCATGCGCAGGCTCGACGGGATATCCCAGTCAACGCTCACCAAGCAGCTGCGCGAGCTGGAGGCCGACGGCCTTGTACATCGCGAAATATACAGGGAGATCCCGCCGAAGGTGGAGTACACGCTCACCGAGGCCGGCCAAGGCTTCGCCCCGATCTTGAACGACATGCTCCTTTGGAGCCAATCGACGCTGTCTGCCAGCGCGGATGCGCCACATTGAACATTTTTCAGCTGAGTGATAGATCGACCCTTTTGCGCGGGCGGTTATTGCAACAGGTTTTGTGCATCATGCGAAGCGCGTTGACACGGTTGCGCTATCCAGTCATTATGACCCAGCACACTGTGTGCTGAACGATTGATAGGTGACTTCGTGAGGAGGGTCATGGACGCCAATAAACCCACACGCATCGTGGACGGCACGTCGGATGAGATCGTCGCGAGCGTGCGACGCCTCGCGTGCGAGCGCGGCTACGCGAGTCTTACCGTGCGCGATGTCCTCAAGGACCTGCACATCACGAACCGCGTGTTCTACAACCGCTTCGCCAATATCGACGAGGTGCTCGATATCGTGTATCGCGACATCGCCGGCAAGGTGCGCGAAAGCCTGTGCGCACCGTATGACGGCGAGGGTGACTTCTTCGAACACGTGCATCACATCGCTGCGCGCACGCTGCACCTGTCCTACGTCGCCAAGCAGAACTTCAACCAGTTCGTGTTCGAGGCCGACTCGGCGGGGGAAGAAAACTTCGCCTGGTGGGATCGCGAGATTCGTGCGCTTATCACGCAGGGCAAACAGCTCGGCGTGGTGCGTGCCGACCTAGACGAGGCGCAGTCCTCGTATGCCATCTGGTGCTTTATCCGCGGGTTCAACGCCGATGCGCTCGGCCGCGGCATTCCCGAGAACGAGGCGCTGGCGCGCTTCCGCTACGGCTTCGACCTCATGCTTTCGGGCATGAGGGCTTAAGGGCTGCACCCGGCGCACCCGTTTGCCACCATCTTTTCGGCGGTAGGTCCCATACCTATCGCCGCTTCTTTTGCCCATCTCAGCACACAGTGTGCTGAATGAAAGGAGAACGTGTACATGAAGAAGACCGTAAAGAAAATCGTCATCGTCCTGGTGCTTGTCATTGTGGCCCTCGTGGGCACCATCGGCTTCACCTGGAAAGACGAGATCGCCTCCGTGGCCAGCTTCCACAAGATCCGCGAGCGCAACGCAAGCCACGGTGATGCTAACGTCTACGAGATGACCATGGCCGGCGACTACTACATCGACAAGTTCGTCGAGCAGGGCGGCGTTTCGAGCGACGCCGAGCTC
>URIJ01000227.1 GCA_900547835.1 uncultured Collinsella sp. | reverse complement strand
CCTACACCTTCGTGAACCTCGCCGACCCGGAGCTCGCCATCGAGTGGCCGATCCCGCTGGACCAGGCCACCGTATCCGAGGCGGACCTCAACCACCCGATGCTCAAGGACGTCGTCCCCATGGCGCCCAAGAGGACGCTCGTCACCGGCTGCAACGGCCAGCTGGGCCATGCGGTGCGCGCGCTCGCCGAGGAGCGCGGCGTGGCGAAGGACTTCGACTTCTGCGACATCGACACCTTCGACATGTCCGACCCCGACGCCTACGCGCAGTACGACTGGTCGCTCTACGGCACTGTGATCAACTGCGGCGCCTACACGGCCGTGGATAAAGCGGAGACCCCCGAGGGCCGCGTGACCGCCTGGAAGGCCAACGCGACCGGGCCGGCCCTGCTCGCCCGCACCTGCGCCGGGCACGGCATCACGCTCGTGCACGTGTCCAGCGACTACGTCTTCGACGGCACGGCCGAGGTCCACACGGAGGACGAGCCCCTCAGCCCGCTGTCCGTCTACGGCCAGACCAAGGCCGCCGGCGACATCGCCGTGGCCGGCTGCCCGCGCCACTACATCATGCGCTCCAGCTGGGTCATCGGCGAGGGCCGCAACTTCGTGAAGACGATGAAGGGCCTCTCCGATCGCGTCGCCGACCCGGAGGACGGGCTCGCGCAGGTCACCGTCGTTGACGACCAGCTGGGCCGCCTGACCTTCACGCGCGACATGGCCGAGGCCATCTTCCACGTGCTGGGGAACAAGGCCCCCTACGGCACCTACGACTGCACCGGCTCCGGTGCCGTGAAGAGCTGGGCCGATATCGCCCGCGCCGTCTTCGAGGCCGCCAACGGCAACGGGGAGAAGGTCGTGCCGGTATCGACCGCCGACTACTACGCGAATGCCGCCGGCCCCGTCGCCCCGCGCCCGGTCCACTCCGCGCTCGACCTTTCCAAGCTCGAGTCCGTCGGCTTCCACATGCCCGACTGGGAGGTAGAGCTGGGGGAGTACCTCAAGACGCTCTAGCAGCTATTAACTTTTCGAGAGTAAAAGCCGCCGCTTGTTAACGGCGGCTTTTCTTTTGCCTGGTGAATAGCCCCGCTGCAACAAGGGCGGCGGCGGTCGCCAGACTCACTGCAAGCCCCGCAAGGGCGCCCGGAGTCTTGTAGGTCATCACGATCCTATTCGCGCCTTTCTGCATGTTCAGGGATGACAAGCCCTTATCGGCGGCGGGCGTTAGTTCTGTGGCGGTTCCGTTTACCGTTACGTTCCAGCCCTCATCGTACGGAACGCTCAGCAGTAGGTTGCCGTCATCCTTGGCGGTATACTCGCCTTCGATCCTTCCGTCCTCAAAAACCGTCGGAACAAATTCGCTCATCTTAAGCTCGTTAATAATCTGCTCGAAAACGTCCAGATTGAGGGCGTAAAAGACCGGCTCATTGTCTTGGGGCATGTCTGTATAGCCCTCTGCGACTCCGATTGACACCGTATGCTGGCTCGGGGAGTCCGATGCATCCGCAATCTGGCGGATATTATTGTCGAATCTCCAAGCCTCGTTTCCGATCGTTCGCTGGTCGATGGTAAGGGTGACGGGCCAATAACTGCCGGCGGTCGCATCTTTGTTGATGTAGAGATACCCGATGGAACCCGACGGCACGGTGGCGTTCCACTGCCTTAAGTTCTCGTCATCCTCCGTGTTTTTGGCCTCGATTTTGGTATAGAGCATTACCTCGCGGCCCAGGATTTTGCTGTAGAGGTCGTTTTGCTTTTCGAAGGGGTTCTCGCCCTTCAACGTACAGTTTTGAATGTCATTGGATGCCATGACACCAACGCTGAGCGCATAGGGGTTCTCGTACACCGCACTTGCTGTATCGGCTATTTCAGTCATTGCCGCGTATCCCGAAGGCGCGTGCTCGGCGATGGCGTACTTGACTCCCAACAGGGCATCAACGGCAAGAATGGGCTCGGCATAACGGGTCGAGAATTCGCCGACGCTGCTGTATCCAAGGGAGTTGAGCAGTGCGATGGCCTGCGGGTTGTTGGCAGACGAATACGAAGACAACTGGTTGTACCCAAGCGCCAGGCCTTCGTTGAGGGCGGCGCTGTCGACGCGTGTGGTTGTGCGGTCAATGCGATAGAACGACGCCGAAGTCTGGTCTTGAATGGTCGTGATAGTGTCGGTTGCGGTGGCGACATAGGCGCTGTTGGCTTTTTCGGAATAGCCTGTGTACAGCTGGTTCCACATAACATGGGCGTTGGCAAACAACTCAATGGCGGTTAGTGCCAGGAGGGGCATGATGACGACGGGGCGATAGGCTTGACGCAATTTGGGCTGGTTTTTGAGCGCCTGCAACGCGTATCCTGCGGCCCACAGCGCAAAGAAGCTAAGCAAAAAGGCCGTGCGCGAGTAGAATCCGTTAGGAACGCGCATGCCGCACCAGATGTACTCGAGCGGGCTCAAAACGGAGCTTGCGACCAGGATTATCGTGACGACGAGTGTTGTGATGCGCGTCTTGATTGAAACCGTGCGGTTAACCAGCAGGCTCACCGCAAGCAGCATCATGATGATGCCGCAATAGAACTGCGGTGTGCTTTCGTTGCTTACCCACATGCAGGGAAGAAAGCCCCTGATGAGCGACTTGAGGCCGGCTTTAAGTAGGGGAC
>URIJ01000226.1 GCA_900547835.1 uncultured Collinsella sp. | reverse complement strand
CGGCGCAGACCGCTATCGGTGACGGTCTTGTTGCAGAAGCTCAGGCTTTTGCAGATGAGCTCGCTGCGTGGCGACACGATTTACATCAGATGCCCGAGCTGGGTAATAGCCTCCCGCAGACCTCTACGTATATCCAAGCGCGCCTGACCGAGATGGACATCCCATTTGCTACGCTCGTCGATGGTTCCTGCGTTGTGGGCCTTGTCGGCGCCGGTGCCGCCGCGGCCCAAGGCAATGGCATCTGCACGAATGAGCAGGCCGGTACGGTCATCATGCTTCGTGGCGACATGGACGCCCTGCCCGTTGCCGAGGAATCCGGCGAGCCCTTTGCATCCACCAACGGCTGCATGCACGCTTGCGGTCACGATATGCACGCGACGGCGCTGCTTGGTGCGGCTCGTATGCTCAAAGCGCGCGAGGCAGAGCTTGTTGATGCCAACGCTACGGTTAAGTTGCTGTTCCAGCCGGGCGAGGAAACCTTTGAGGGTGCCCGCGCCGCCATCGCCGACGGTCTGCTGCAGAACCCGCGTCCTCAGGTCGCCTTTGCCATGCATGTCAATAGCCAGTCGCCGCTTGGTTTGATGCTCTACGGCAGCCCGGCGCTCTCGGGCGTGTACGGTTTTCGCATCACGCTTCAAGGCAAGGGCGGCCATGGCTCGAGCCCCGAGATTTGCATCGACCCCATCACGGCCGGCGTGCATGTGCATCTGGCACTTCAGGAGCTCATCTCCCGCGAGGTGCCGGCGGCCAAGGAGGTCGCACTGACCGTGGGTAAGTTTGCCGGTGGCCAAGCGGCCAACGTCATCCCGGATACCTGCGTGCTCGAAGGCACGCTGCGCGGCTTCGACGTCGAGCTCATGGAGCACCTCAAGACCCGCATCGCGGAGGTCGTTAACGGCGTTGCCACAACATATCGTACGCCGGCGACCATCGAGACGCTTTCGGATGTTCCGCCGCTTGTACTCGATGACAATATGACCCAGGCTTCACTTGGCTATGTGGGTGCGACACTGCCCAAGGCCACCTTCCTGCCGCTGTTCCACGCCATGGCGAGTGAGGACTTCGCGTTGATCTCGAGTGAGATCCCGAGTGCGTACTTTACCGTGGGCGCTGCCGTGACTGATACGGACGAGCATTTTGCTCAGCATCATCCCAAGGCACGTTTTAGCGATGCCGAGCTTCCCCTTGGCGCCGCGGCTTATGCGGCAGTCGCTTTGGGCTACATCGCCGACCACCGGTAGCACTCAATCTTGCTACTCGTTTGTTTAAAAAGGAGCAGTATGTCCCAGCAGCGTAAGTTCTTCCCCGGCTGGCTCGTGGTGGCTTCCGGCTTTGTCATCATGGCCACGTGCTACACGATTTTCGTTAACTGCATGAGCCTGTTTCAGCCGCTCGTCGTCAGCGACCTGGGCATCACGCTTGCGCAGTACAACATCTCCAACGCCATCTCCACCGTGGTGAGCGTTATCGGCTCACTTGTGATCGGTCATGTTGCCGATAAAGTAAGCGGTCGCGTTTTGGGCTCCCTCACTGTAATCGCCACCTCTGCCGTTCTTGCCGGCATGAGCTTTGTCGGTGAGCTATGGCAGGTCTACGTGCTCTTTTCTGTTCGCTCCGTTCTGTCTGTGGCTGCCCTGGAAGCCGAATGGATGCTCGTACCATCATTCGGTTTCCAAGGCGGCCACGGGCCTACGAAATGATCCGTTTTCCTCCGTCCCCAGCAGATCATGTGACCCGAAGGGGACGGAGGAAAAGGGATCACAAATAGCGGCGGCGCATCTGGCCGAACGAGTCCCCATACCCTCGTTCGGTCAGACGCGCCGCCGCGTTGCTGCTTTGTGCCGTATAATGTCCACTACCTATGACGCGATACAAAAGAAAGGTGTTTGCCCATGCAGGCACAGAAGGCGGAGGGAACCCGCGACCTTATCGGCGCCGAGATGCGCGCCTGGCAAAAGATGCAGCAGATTGCGGCCAGCGTATTCGAGCCGTTTGGCTTTAAGCCCATCGAGACGCCCGCGATCGAGCAGGTGGACGTGTTTGTCCACGGCATCGGCCAGTCGACCGACGTCGTGCGCAAGGAGATGTTCCGCGTGTTTAGCGGCGCCAACCTGGAGCGCGTCTTTACCGAAGGCACCGATACCAAGCTCAAGCCTAAGCAGCGTCTGGCGCTTCGCCCCGAGGGCACGGCCGGCGTGGTGCGCGCTGTCGTCGAGAACAATCTGGTGCCCCAGGGCTCCACGCCGTTTAAGGCGTACTACGCCGAGGCCATGTTCCGCGGCGAGCGTCCCCAGAAGGGCCGCCTGCGCCAGTTCCACCAGGTGGGCATCGAGTGGCTCGGCGCTCCCGATCCGGCGGCAGACGCCGAGTGCATCATCATGCTCATGGAGTTTTACAAGCGCCTGGGCTTCGATCTTTCCAAGCTTCGTCTGCTCATTAACTCGATGGGCGACGCTCAGTGCCGTCCGGCTTACCGCGAGCAAGTCAAGCAGTTTATCCTCGATCACGCAGACGAGATGTGCGATGAGTGCCGCGAGCGCGCCGAGCTCAACCCGCTGCGTGCCTTTGACTGCAAGAACGACCACTGCCGCGAGATCATGGCCGAGGCTCCGCTGATGGGTGACAACCTGTGCGATGAGTGCCGCGAGCACTACGAGCAAGTCAAGCGCTATCTGGACGCCGCCGGTATCGAGTA
>URIJ01000225.1 GCA_900547835.1 uncultured Collinsella sp. | reverse complement strand
CGAGTTGAGCCTCGTTGGCGGAGCTCACGTCGCGCCCGTCCACCGTCACGGTGCCAGAGGTTACCGTATCCATGCCGCCCAGGATGTTGAGCGCCGTGGTCTTGCCGGCACCCGAAGCGCCCAGGATAATGGCAAGCTCGCCACGCTCAACGGTAAAGCTCGCGCCGTCGAGCGCGTGAATGCGGGCATCGCCCTCGCCGTATGCCTTGATGACGTCTTTGAATTCGATATAGGCCATCGATTAATTCCCATCTGGTCGGATAACTCTTTAGTATTACCCATTTCCCACCTACCAAAAAGGGACAGGTTTATTTTGGCAGGTTTTATAAGGGGAAACGTACCTCTTTGGGGGCAGCGCGGGACGCGCAGGGGCGGCCGTGCAGATCGGCACAGCCGTCTCACGTGGAATCGACCGACGCCTGCCTTTCCGTGACACCGGCAACTCGTTTTTGCTTGTTGGCATGGCCGCCATTATGCCTTGGGACTGAGCACTCAAATTCTCACTCCTCATTGCCACGCTTGCCGCAAGCTATCAGGGTGACGAGATGACGACGCTCGCTGTAGCAGCGCAGCCACACTCTATAAGCGAGGCGTTTGCCAGCAAAAAAGCGCGCGACAGGGTAAGCCCGCCGCGCGCTATCCTATGCGGACTAGTTATTGTTGTTGGTCATCGAGGCCACTGCTGCCGCAAGATTGGAAATGGGCATCGTCTGCAACCAGATGCGACCGGGACCGGTGAGCACGGTGTTGAACACGCCCTCGCCACCAAACATGATGTTTTTGACGCCCTTGACCATTTGAGCGTCGATGCTCACGGTCTCCTCAAAGCCGGCCACGTTGCCGGTATCCACAATCATCTGCTGGCCAGCAGCGAGCTCGTACTCAACCAGGTCGCCGTCGATCTCGGCAAAAGCAACACCCGAGCCCGTGAGCTTCTGCATGATAAAGCCCTCGCCGCCAAAGACGCCGGCCTTTGCCTTCTTGTTAAAGTGAATGCTCAACTCGACGCCACTTTCCGCGGCAAGGAACGAACGCTTCTGCAAAATCCAGCTCTTGCCCGGACCGATCTCGATTGGCACGATGCGGCCGGGGAAGCAGGAGCCAAACGCGATCATGCCATCGCCACGCGCGGTCCAAATGTTTTGGAACAATGCCTCACCCGAAAAAGCCTTGGAGAACATCTTGCCGATGCCACCGCCCGAGGTAGACATTTCCATGTTGGGGGTCATCCAAGCCATGGCGCCGCTTTCGGTGATCATGGATTCGCCATCGCTAAGGTTGCACGTAACAACCGGGAAAGCCCCTCCGCCGATCTCGTACTGCATGACCGTCTCCTTTCCACTCAGGAGCCGAATAACGATGCCTATATTTTAGCAGGTAGAGATGCATATGTTCACACCGCCCATGCCCTCTCCTGCGGACGTTTCCCCAGATAAAACCTGCCAAAATAAACCTGTTCCTTTTTGGCAGGTTTTAAAGGCAAACGGTGAAGGTGATCTGGTTGCCGTGACCGGATACGGTGGCGGCGCCTCCATGGGCCTCGGCGATGGCACGCACCACGGACAGGCCCACGCCCGAGCCACCCGTCTTGGAGCTGCGCGACGCATCCGCACGATAGAAGCGATCGAACAATCGGTCCAGGTCGCCCTCGGGCAGCTCGTCCACGGCGTTCGATACGACAAGCTCGGCGGCGCCCTTGCCTTTGCCGTGCGAAACGGCGCACAGGCTCAGCTCAATCACGCTGCCCTCGCTCGCATAGCGCGTGGCGTTGTCCAGTAGCAACTCAACCACCTGCGCCACCGCCGCGGCATCGGCATGGGTCCGCACGCCGGTCGCAATCGACGTCGACAGGCGTTTACCGCCTGAGACCGCCACCGACTTAAACGGCGCCGCCACCTTGTTCACCGCCTCCGAAAGATCGATCGACGCCATGGTAAAGCCCGCCGAGCCCTCGTCCATGCGTGCCAAGAACACCAAGCGCTCCGTGAGCGCCGATAATAGCGCACCCGCACTCGCCTTAGTGCTGCCTTAGCAGGTCGATGAGCATATTTAAAAAAGCAAGGTTATAGCTTAGTCGGACTTAAGGAACGGGCGGCTTCACATCTCGCCCTGCAAACAACGCCCGTACAGCGAGCGCGCTTGCCGCATGGGCGTTGCGGCCGCCTGCAGCTTATAGATAGGCACCCTCGAGGCGCAGCAGCCATTCTTTGCGATCCAGTCCACCGGCGTATCCGTTGAGCGATCCGTCGGCCGCGACCACGCGATGGCACGGCACGATAATCGAAATAGGGTTGCGAGCGACCGCAGCCCCCACCGCGCGAGGAGATACAACGGGCGCTTCATTTCCCGGCACACGATGTCGAGCCGCAACACGCTGGGCGATCTCGCCATACGTGGCGACCTCGCCACGCGGAATTGAAAGTAGCTCAAACCAAACCTCACGCTGAAACGCCGTGCCAATCAAATGCAACGGCGGCGTAAACCGAGGCTCCTGCCCCGCAAAATAGGCGTTGAGCCAAGCCCAAGAACGCTCTAGCACCGAAGAAGCCGCGCCATTGGCCGGATTTACCGTCTGCATGCCCCCGGCACCCGAAACTGCATCGGTGCCCTCAACGTATTCGGCGCTTTCTTTAAGAAGCGTGGAACCAAAGTGCTCCTGCCCCTCAAACCAAAGCCCCGTCAGACCGCGGCCATCAGCGGCAAGCAAGATTTCGC
>URIJ01000224.1 GCA_900547835.1 uncultured Collinsella sp. | reverse complement strand
CCTCAATGGACTGCTGGGGATACTGATCGAAGAACGGCGTGAGCGATGCGGAGCCGCGGGAGTCGGAGCACAGGACGACGATGTCTTTATCGGTTGCGGCGGCCTCGAGCAGCGTGTCGCAGATAGCCTTGCGGTTGGCGATCTTGTTAGCCATTGATAGCCTCCTTATGGGCAGCGAAATCGGCGATGATCTGGGCATATTCCTCATCGTTGGGCAGGTGATGATGCCAGGCGGCCTTGTCCTCCATAACCGGCGAGCCGTAGCCCTTCACCGTGTTGAGGATGATGACCGTGGGCTTACCCTTGGTCTCGGCGGCCAGCGTCAGCGCGGCGTCGATGGCCTGGACGTCGTTGCCCGGAATGGACAGCACGTTCCAACCGAAGGCGGCCCAGCGCTCCTCCTGCGAATCCTGCTTCATGACGTCCTCGGTGCTGCCGCTGATCTGCAGGCGGTTGCGGTCCACGAGCGCGCACAGGTTATCGAGCTGGTAGTTGCCGCCGCTCATGGCGCCCTCCCAGACCGAGCCCTCGGCAAGCTCGCCGTCGCCCATGATGGTGTAGACGCGGTAGTCGCGGCCATCCATCTTGCCGGCAAGCGCCATCCCGACGGCCACGGGCAGGCCATGACCCAGCGAGCCCGAGTTCATCTCGATGCCCTTGAGCTTGTTGTTGGGGTGGCCGATGTAGGGGCTGCCGAACTTAGAGAAGCGGGCCTTGACGTCGTCGAGGTCCAGATAGCCCTCGTGGCAGAGCACCGCGTAGTAGGCCTCCATGGCGTGGCCCTTGGAGAGTACGAAGCGATCGCGGTTGGGATCGTCGACGGTCTCGGGAGAAATGTTGAGGTGGTTGGCATAGAGGGTCATCAGCGCATCGATGACCGACATGTCGCCGCCGATGTGCCCGCCAGCGCCAGCCATGATGATATCGACGCAATCGCGGCGAAGGTCCCAACGCAGGGATTCAAGCTCTTCGATAGTTGCCATTTCTACTCTCCTCGCAGGTAAGCTTTGACGTCTTCTTCGATGGGGTCGTACAGGTCGGGGACAATGCCGATGTACTTGCACGCCTCGTAGAGCACCGGCACCACGTTGGCGTGAATGGCGACGCAGTGGTGGATGTAGGGACCCTCGACGATCTTGGCCTCGAGGCGCTTGAGGTTGTCGACCTCGACCCACAGGTAGGTGCCCATGCCGGCCGGGCCGTCGATGCCGCGGGCGTTACCCAGCAGCAGCGAGTACTCGCCGTTGTCGCCGTCAAAGCGGGCAAGGGTGAGGTCGCCGTGCTTGGCCTCGGCCGTCAGCGCGCCGGGGTGATCGAAAGCCAGCGGGTAAGTGAGCTTGGGCTTGACGGCCGCGCAGCTGCAGGGCCAGGGGCCGCAGTGCTGCAGCAGCTCGCCGTTCTCGTTATCGGGATGACGCACGGTCCAGTCGGCGAACATGCCGCGGTGACGGCCCAGGTCGGCGGCCTCGACCATCAGCGCGGTGATAGCGCCATGGATGTCGGTCTCGCAGACGATGGGGATGCCCATCTCGTTGAGGATTGCGTTGGCGGCGCAGGGCATAATGCCCAACTCGTCCTGCAGGGCGTTCCAGCACTGGATGGCGCCGGCGTTGCAGCCGTACTTCTCGACCAAGCGCTTCATGGCAATGGCGAGTCCTGCGACCGCAGGAACCTTGTCCTCGGGGATGCAGATCTCAAAGCTGTCACCAATGTGGGCGAGCATGGCTGCCATGGCCTGCTCGTCAGCCTGGGCGTCGCGCACGGCCTGGACAAGCTCGGTCATGGGGATGGGCGAAAGCTGGATGTTGAACTTCTCGAGCAGCTCGCCCTCGTTGCACATGGTCGACCAGAAATCGAACGGACGGGTGGCCATCTGCAGGATGCGGGTGTGCTTGAAGGTCTTGACCACGTTGCACACGGCCAAAAAGTCCCAGACGCCGCGCTCGAACTCGGGATCGGTCAGACGGCAGTTGGTCATGTAGGTGAAGGGAACCTGGAAGCGGCGCAGGACCTTGCCGGTGGCGAACAGACCGCACTGGCTATCACGCAGACGGGTGCCGTCGGGCTCGGGGCGCTCGTCGCGCGGCCCCCACAGCAGCACGGGCAAACCGAGCTCGCGGGCAAGACGGGCGCAGACATACTCGGTACCAAAGTTGGCGTGGCAGAGCATGATGCCGTCGACGCCCTCGGCGCGGAACTTTTTGACGATAGGCTCGATATGGCTGTCGTCGAACAGCAGGCCCTCATCGTTGATGTCGTCGATATCCACGATGTCGACGCCGATCTCGCGCAGGCGATCAGCCGTAAGGCCGCGATACTTGATCGCGTCCGGCGCGCTAAAGATGCTGCGGCGCGTGGGCACAAAACCGAGCTTGATCTTATCCATGTACGTCCTCCCCTAATCACATGTTCAGTAAACAGATGCGTGTTTCGTTTTGTTCTGTTTACTAAATGTTTTACTCTTCTGTTTAGAAGTTTAGCGCGAAATACCCGTAAACGGTAGAGAAATCAGCCTAAACGGTATGTAAACGGATTGAACATACAAGGGAAACAAAAAAGAGGGCCCAGAAGGACCCTCTTTTAAATGGCGTTGTATTTGCTGCCCTAGCGTGCTTTGACGCGAAGCGGGCGATACCTCCTCCGCCTAGATTTCGCGCACGCTCTGGCGCTCGACAAAATAGGTCGATACGGCCGTCTTGCAGGTATAGCTCTTGGGAT
>URIJ01000223.1 GCA_900547835.1 uncultured Collinsella sp. | reverse complement strand
GGGAGCCGATCAAATCGACCTCGTCAATGTCGTTGCCGTACTTGGGGTAGCGGTTGATGCACGCCTGACGAATGGCCTCGTCGCCCTCGGCGGACCAGTTGCGGTGCAACATGGCGAGCATCTCCTGATAGGTCATGGTCGGCTCGATCTTCTGTCCGTTCTCGCCGACGCCAAACACAGCGCGCTTGATCACCGTGAGCGAATCGGCCAGGTTGGCGGTGCCGACGCCCTGCACACCGGAGGGATTGTAACGGGCACCGCCCTCGGTGATGTCGCGACCCTTCTCGAGGCTGTCGAGCACCAGACAGGAGAGCAGCGGCGTGGGCGAGGTGACGCGATGCGCCATGTCGCACACGTTGCAACCGCGGACCATGAGCCCCACGTATTTGGAAATGGTGCCCTCGAGGGCATGCTCCAGATCCTCGAACGTGTCGAACCCGTCGGGGTTGCCCTCGAGCGTCAGCTCGAGGCAGCGCACCATGTTGAACATCGAGATGTCGTGCAGGCCGTACATGCGGCCGGGGATGGACAGCTCCACGCAGCCCACCACGGCGTAGTCGCGCGCGTCCTCAAGCAAGATGCCTCGGTTGGTGAAGGCCTCGATGTTGACCTCGTCGTTGAAGCACTGGGGCAGGCCGTCGCCCAGCTTGATAATGTCGCAGGCCTCGTGATAGAGCGCATCGGGTGTGTTCTTGTGCACGCGCAGCGACAGGTTGGGCTGCGGCAGGCGCGTGTCCTTCTGGATATCGAGCAAAAGTGTCGAAAGCTCGTTGGAGCAGTCGTTGCCTTCGGCGTCCACGCCGCCCACCACCAGGTTGAAGCCGATGGGGAACCCGGCGAAGAACGCGGCGCTCTCCGTGGAGCGAATCGCCACGAGCGTGTTGGTCTTGAGGTAGAAGCACTGGATGAGCTCACGGATGAACGCGGGCGTCTCCCCCGCTGCCACGCTCACCTGGTAGTACGGCCACAAATACTGGTCCATACGGCCCAGCGAGAGCGAGCTGGCGTTGCTCTCGTGCTGGAGCGCCACCTCGGTGAGCCATACCAGCTGCAGGGCATCGTACAGGTCGCGCGCCGGCTCGGTAGCGATATGCGACAGGATCTCGGCCATGCGAGCGAGCTCAACGGCGCGCTCGGGCGTCGCGGTCTCGGCAAGCATGCGCACGTGGGCCTCGTAGCGATGGATGTAGGCGACCATGGCCTCGAGCGAGATGACGGCCGCATCCAGGAAGTCGTTGCCGGGTTCCTCGGCATGGCGGCGCTTGGCCTCGGCAAGAATATCGCCGTAGCCGCGCGTCAGTACGCTGGGGAAATCGCAGATGATGTGTCCTTGGCCCTTATCGGTTTGCGCGACGGCAAAAATCTTGGTTTTTTGAGCCTCGAGCACCTCGGGATCGGCATGCTCGGTATACCAGTCATTGAGCGACCGGCCGCTCCAGAAGGGATACAGCACCTCGCGATAGTATTTCTTGTCCTCTTCGGACATATCGAACTTGTCCTGCGGACGGGTGGGGAACTCGTCCAGCTCATCCAGAATCCAGTACGGGGACATCTCGGGCGATATGACACCCGCGCGCGGCTTGGCGCTGCGGTTACCTACCAACAGGTCATAATCGTCCACGACGATCTTATGGTTCGCGAGCAGATGTTCCAGGGCCCGGGCGCGACGAATCACGGCGGGCTGTCCCTCCGTCTCCTGATAACTCTCCATATAGAGCGTCGCGCGCTCCAAGGAAACCTGACGGTTCTCTGCGAACAAACTGTCCTTGATTACCTGAGTGCGCTGGGTAAGCATCTGACCCTCCAAAAGACGATGCCGAATGCGGCTTGTTTTGTCTTAAGTTATCCCACTCTTTATTGTTTTGCAATTGTTTTTTCTTAGTTTGTTCGATTCTTTCTGATTTTTCAAAATACACGTATACTGAAACAAGACGAAACAAGAAAGAAAGCTGGAGTATCCATGTTCCCGGAAGAACGTCATGCCCTCATCTGCTCGCTGATCGACAAAAACGGCCGCGTGACGGTCACCGATCTGGCACGTCGGTTCGACGTGACCGAAGATTGCATTCGCAAGGACCTGAAGCAGCTGGCCGCCAACGGCAAATGCCAGCGCGTATACGGCGGCGCCACCCGAACGCAGAACGGCGAGGAGCGCAACGTGGTCAAGCGCCTTACCATGTTCCAGCCCGAAAAGCAGGCCATCGCGCACAAGGCGCTTGAGTTTATCGAGCCGAAACAGACCATCTACCTGGATATTTCAAGCACTAACCTGTATTTGGCACAACTAATTGCACAATCGGACATCGCATGTACCGTGGTTTCGCCCATGATCGATATCCTTACGGCGCTGGCGACGGCCTCCAACGTCACGGCAATCTGCCCCGGCGGCACCATCAGCGCCGAGCTGAACGGCTTTGTGGGCGCCGTAGCAGTGGACGCCCTGAAGCGTTTTCGATTTGAGATGGCATTCATCGGCGCATACGGTGTAGACAGCGAATCGCGTGAGGTTACGACCTACGACGCCGACGACGGCCTGCTGAAGCGCTGCGCCATCGAATGCGCCGGCCGTTCGTATCTGGTGTGCGAGTCGCGCAAGTTCAGCACGCTCGGTAACTATCATTTCGCCAGTTTTGAAGATTTTGACGCCCTGATCTGCGACGACGAGGATGTCGCTGCCATCGAGCAGGTGCAGGCGGCGGGATTGGACGTGCTGTAGGGTGCAACTATA
>URIJ01000222.1 GCA_900547835.1 uncultured Collinsella sp. | reverse complement strand
AAGAGGTTCTCCAGATGCTCGAGCGTGTTATGACCGTGCTGGGGCAGGCCGTACAGTTCGGCGGCCTCCTCAAAGATATCGAGCGCGGCATGGATGGCACCGTCGCCGATGACGTGGATGCGCACGGTGTGGCCGCGCTCCGCGGCCGCCAGAACCAGCTTACGCATGCGCTCGGCAGGAACTGTCAGACGGCCTCGGTCGCCCGGGAAACGCGGGTTGGTATAGGGCTCGGTGAGATAGGCCGTGTGTTCGCTCGACACACCGTCGAAGAACTGCTTAAAGCCTGGCGCCGAGAGCAGCGCGTTGTTCGCGTAACGTGCCTGCAGCTCTTCCAGGCGCGACTGGTCATCCAGCAGCGTGGGGAACAGATGGGCTCGGATGCCCAACTTGCCGGCTGCCTGCAGCTTGTCATAGACGTCGTCGCGGATAAAATCGCAGCCCGGCATGGGCATGAGCGACATATCGCATATCGAGGTGATGCCCTGCTCGGCCATACGCCTCATTTGATCGGCGTAAGCGCTTGCGATGCGATCCTCGCCCAGCCACTCAAGGCAGCGCGGTAGCAACTGCATGGCAGCCGCCTCGTGAGCAATGCCCGTGAGCTCGCCGTTTGCATCCTTGTCGTAGCTGCCGCCCGCTGGCGGCTCGCTGTCGCGTGTGACGCCGAGCGCCTCGAGTGCGCGGCTGTTGAGCCACAGCGTGTGCCCGTCGCCCGAATACATAACGCAGGGACGATCGGGGAATGCCGCATCGAGCGACACCTTGGTAGGATGCTCGGGCGGGTCCCAACGGTAATCGCGCCAGCCCTGCGTCACAACCCAAGCGTCGTCGGGCAGGTCCTGGGAAAACTCGAGCGCATGTTGCACCAGCGCCGCCTCGGACGTGCCCATATCCATGAGCATGTACGGCGAGGAACCGACCGAGGTATGGAAGAAGTGCAGATGAGCGTCATGGAAACCGGGGCAGACAAACTGCTCGCCGTAGTCGATAACCGGCGTGGCGGCAGGCGCGGCGGCAATCACGTCATCGGGCGCACCGACTGCGACGATACGGTCGCCTGCGATGGCAATCGCCAGCTCGCGGGCGGTATCGATGCCGTCTTGCGCGGTAAAGACGTTCTTGGAGCGGACAATCCGATCGATATGTTGCATGGGCATCCCCATCTCTGGCAGGAAATTCAACACCCCCGAGTGTACTCCCCCGCCCTTGTAACAAAACCCCAAGCGGCAAACGGCAACTTTACCAGCCCTAGCGGCAGGTGGCATACTGGAGAGAGCCTGTACGATTTTGCGATCAACCCAGCAAGGAGCAAATCGACCATGACGAAGACCAAGGCACAGCAGATTATGGCGGCGACCGAGGCTCGCGCGGCTGACGACGTCACCGCAGCCATCAAAGATATCGCTACCGAATTTGAACCATATATCATCAAACAGCGCCGGCACTTCCATAAGCACCCGGAGCTGAGCCTTGCCGAGGAGCGCACGACCTCCGACATCGCCAACCAGCTCGACGCCATGAATATCCCCTACGAGCGTCCGCTCAAGACCGGCTTGGTGGCAACGCTTCGCGGTACCGCGCCGGATGCCTACCGCGAGGACGGCACGCCACGCCGCCGCATCCTGCTGCGCGCCGACATCGACGCCCTGCCCGTCACCGAGCAGACCGGCGAGGAGTTTGCCAGCGTCAACGAGGGCTGCATGCACGCCTGCGGCCACGACTGCCACATCGCCATGATGCTCGGCACGCTGCAAATCCTGCGCCATATGACCGACGACATCCACGGCGAGGTCCGCATCGTGTTCCAGCCCAGCGAGGAAAACGGCCAGGGCGCCAAGCTCATGATCGGCACGGGCGTGCTCGACGGCGTCGATGGCGCCTACGCCGCGCACATCTGGAGCGAGGTCGACGCCGGCACCGTAAGCTGCGAGCCCGGCCCGCGCATGGCCAATACCGACTGGTTCCGCATTGATGTCCGCGGCACCTCGTGCCATGGCGCCATGCCCCAACGCGGCCACGACGCCGTCATGGTTGCCGCCGAGATCGTCAACGCTCTGCAGACCATCGTTTCGCGCGAGATCAGCCCCTACGAGCCGGCTGTCATCACCGTCGGCGAGCTGCACGGCGGCACCGCGCGCAACGTTATCGCCGGCACGGCCTACCTCGCCGGCACAGTGCGCACCTACGGAGATTCGACCCACGAGGAAATGCCGGAGCTCATGCGCCGCATCGTGGAGCATACCGCGGCCGCCTTGGGCGCCGAGGCAGAGCTCACCGACTACACCATCGCCAACTACAAGGTCGAAAACGACGCCGCCTCGAGCGAGCGCTGCCGTCAGGCTGTAATCAAGTGCCTGGGTCCCACCGGTCAAGGCCATTACCGCGGCACGCTTTCGGGCGAGGATTTTTCGGAGTACCTGCGCCGCGTACCGGGCGTGCTCGCCTTTGTAGGTACGCGCAACCCCAAGATTGGCGCCACGTACGCCCAACATTCCTGCTTCTACAAGATCGACGAGACTGTGCTGGCAAAGGGCTCCATGGTGGCCGCCCAGTATGCCATCGACTTTTTGGCCGAGCCCACCCAAGAGGAGCTCGACGGCCCCGCGATCACCGCGGTCGCCGAAACCAACCCCGATCTGGCCGCCAAGTTGCGCTCTGCCAAGGCGACGACCGCCGAGGCTCGCGACGCCATCCATGATGCCCGAACGGCTCGCCATGCCGCGATCAAGGGCATCCACGA
>URIJ01000221.1 GCA_900547835.1 uncultured Collinsella sp. | reverse complement strand
ACTTTACTGACTGCTCCGAGCTGGTCAACACGGTCTGCGAGGTCGTCGAGCTGCCGTGGATTGCCGGCAAGAGCCTGCATGACAGCTTCTCGGGCGCTACGGTCTATGAGGCCGTCGCCGCTTAACGGGCAATAAAACCCGATTTTCACGTGACCGCTGGCGCTGCCCCCGCGCCGGCGGTCTTTTTCTGCCGATAGGCCATAAAAGTGCAAGCATTTGCGGAGAGCCTGTTGACGATAGTCAAAACTCGGACTAATCTAGAGATACAAAATTGGTCAAAAATCGGACAATCGAATGGTGGGATAGATGAATAGTGCGGTTACGCTGGTCGACTTCGACCGGTTGCTCAATGGACTCGACCATATCTATTCGGAGTTCTCGCGCGCCTGCGGTCTTTCGGACTGCGCTTACTGGATGCTCGTCGATACCAGCACGGCGGGCGGCAGTGTTGCCGTAAGCTGTCTGACAAGCGAATGGTTCTACAGCAAGCAGACTATCAACTCGGCAATTAAAACCTTGACGGCGCGGGGCTTCGCAACGTTGGAGTTTGCCGAAGGCAGCCGTAAGAACAAGGTTGTGCGTTTGACCGAAGCGGGCATGCGGTTTGCCGAGCGTTATGCGTTGCCGGCACTCAAGGCCGAACAGCGAGCCTTTGGTGCGCTTGAGCCATGTGAGCAGCGCGAGATTATGCGCTTGATCGGCAAATTCTCTCGGGTGCTCGGCGATGAGTGCGATGCCTTTAAGCAGCATATCGCTGCCGAGAGCCAGGCCGAGAATCAAGGTGAGGGGGAGTCGTGCGACTCTTAATGAGGTTTATGAAGCCGTATCGCAGGCTTGTCGCGGTGACGTTGTTGGTGCTGCTAATCGACAACGTCGGTACGCTGTTGGTTCCCACGATGCTGGCGAACATGGTCAACACCGGCATCACCACGGGCGATGTCGACTACATCCTGCGCAACGGCCTCTACATGCTTATCGCGACCGGCATGGCCAGCGGCGGCGCGGTGCTGGGCTGCTATCTTTCGGCGCGCCTGGCCGCCAACGTGGCCTGCGATATCCGCAACGCCGTCTACGACAAGTCACTCGAGCTGTCTGCCAGCGACTTTGAGCGCTTTGGCACCGGCTCGATGATCACACGCTCGCTCAACGACATCAACGTGATTCAGCAGGCGATTCTGCAGACGATTCAGCTGGTGCTGCCGGTGCCGTTTTTGGCCGTGGCGGGCATCATCTTCGCCTGGTTTATCGATCCCGCCATGGGCACGCTGCTGGGCGTCGTGGTTGCGATCGTGCTGGTGGCGGCGGTCTTTACGGTCGCTAACGCCGCGCCGATTTTTATGCGCCTGCAGAGCTTTATCGACCGCATGAACGTGGTGCTGCGCGAGAACATCGTGGGCGTTCGCGTCATCCGCGCCTTTAATAAAGAGCGCCACGAGGAGCAGCGCCTGGACGAGGTGTTTAGCGATTACGCGGCCAATGCCATCAAGGTCAACCACCTGTTTGTGGGTCTCGACAGCTCCAGCTTCTTTTTGATGAATATCGCCGAGGTGGCGGTGCTGTGGGTGGGCGGCAACCGCGTGGGCGTCCACGCCATGCAAATCGGTAGCATCTCGGCCGTGCTAGAGTACGCGATCCTGATCCTGTTCTTTGTGATGACGGCGCAGATGGTGATTCTGACGCTCCCACGCGCCGCCGCATGCCTGAACCGTGCGCAGCAGGTGTTGGAGATTGAGCCGAGCATCGTGGACGGCAAGCGCACGCTGGACACGTGCGCGGCGGAGTCTGTTGACGGTGCCGACGCGGTGGCCGTGTTCGACCACATGTCGTTCCGTTTTGACGATGCCGACGAGGATACCCTGTGCGACCTGAGCTTTGCCTGTCGCCGTAGCCAGACCACGGCGATTGTAGGCTCGACGGGTTCGGGCAAGTCGACGGTGGCCAAGCTCTTGCTTCGCTTCCACGATGCCACGAAGGGCGCCATTCGCCTGAATGGCATCGATCTGCGCGACCTTTCGCAAGACGACATCCGCGGGCGTATCGCCTATGTGCCGCAGAAGGCATGGCTGTTCTCGGGTACGGTGGCGAGCAACCTGCGCTTTGGCAACGAAGACGCGACTGAGGCTGACATGCTCCATGCGCTGGAGGTTGCCCAGAGCACCTTTGTGCTCGACCAGCCCCAGGGGCTCGATACGCCGGTGGCCCAGGGCGGCACGAACTTCTCGGGTGGTCAGCGCCAGCGCCTGGCGATTGCCCGCGCACTCATGAAGCATGCCGATCTATATATCTTCGACGACAGTTTTTCGGCCCTGGACTTTAAGACCGATGCGGCACTGCGCCATGCGCTGCAGGACGAGACGTGCGATGCCGCGGTGCTCATCATCGCCCAGCGCATCTCGACTATTTTGCATGCCGATCAGATCGTGGTGCTCAAAGACGGCGAGATCGTGGGCCTAGGCACGCACGACGAGCTCATGGAAACCTGCGAGGTGTACCGCGCAATCGCGGAATCGCAGATGAAGGGAGGTGAGTAGCATGACCGAGGAGCTCAAGAAGCAGGGCATCGTCGATGGCGCTGCGGTTGTAGAGACAGTCGAGGAGACGGGCGTCGCGCCCGACCTGGACGAAGCCGCCAAGGCGGCGGAGCGCGAGGCTCGCCGCCAAGCGCTCTACGAGGAAAACGAACGTGCCGAGGACGAGCGCGCCCGCGCCGAGGCAGAGCGTATGCGCGACGTGGACGACGAAGACGAGGACGAGACGCCTCGGGATACCTGGGCGA
>URIJ01000220.1 GCA_900547835.1 uncultured Collinsella sp. | reverse complement strand
ACAGGTAGTCGGCGTTTTGCTCGAGTACCTTTTCCTGCGTGGACTTGACCTCGGCAAGCGGCGCCTTGACGGCAACGATGAGCGACTTGGCGCGACTGAGCACGTCGGCCTCGTCGGCGGCAATGAGTGAGTCGATGGCACGGACCATCTGACGGCGGGCGTCCTGGCGCTCGGCACTCTTAAGGAACTCGATGCCGCGCGTGGGGCTGCCCGCCACGGCGACGGCCATGCGACAACGCGCGATATCCTGACCAGTGGCACGGCTCACGGCGTGCGCGGCGACGGCGGGTGACACCAGCCGAAACGGCACGCACTGGCAGCGGCTCACGATGGTGGGCAACATCACGTCTGCCGAGGTGCCCAGCAAGATAAACATAACGCCCTCGGGCGGCTCCTCGAGTGTTTTGAGCAGTGCGTTGGCGGTGTTAGCGCGCAGCTGCTCGGCACGGTCGATGATGTAGACCTTGGCCTTGGCGCGAATGGGCGCCAGAGGCACGTCATCGAGCAGCTCGCGGGTCTGGGCAATGAGGTAACCCGTGGCGCTCTCGGGCGTGTAATAGTGCACGTCGGGGTGCGTATGGCGGGCGACGCGCACGCAGCTATCGCATGAGCCGCAGCCATCCTGCTCGCACAGGAAGGCTTGGGCGAGCGCCCACGCGGCGTCGAGCTTGCCCGCGCCGGGCGCGCCCAAAAACAGGTAGGCGTGCGATGCGCGACCGCTAGCGACGGCATTGGTCAAAAAGTCGCGCACGCGCTCTTGGGTGTCGAGCTTGGCCAGCAGGCTTGCCTGAGCGGGGGCCATGTTACTCGGCCTCCTTGGCAAGCGCGGCGGCGACGGCTTCCTGCGGAATGTCGAGACCATACGCGCGAACCTGCTCGACCGTCTTCTCGAAGACTTCCTCGATGGTCGCGGTGGCGTCGATGAGCTTTACGCGGGCGGGTTCCTCGGCAGCAATTGCGCAAAAGCCCTGGTAGACACGCTCCTGGAATGCCATGCCTTTTGCCTCCATGCGATCTGCCGCGCCACGGGCGGCCATGCGCAACGCCGCCTGCTCGGGCGTGATGTGGTAGACGAGTGTGAGCGCCGGGTGCGTACCGGCGACGGCCAGGTTGTTGGCATCGCGCACCATCTGGCGATCGAGGCCGTCGGCAAACGCCTGGTAGCAGGTTGTGGAATCGTAGAAGCGGTCACACAGTACCACCTTGCCGACAGCAAGGGCGGGTGCGATGACCTCGTGCACCAACTGGGCGCGCGCTGCCTCGTAGAGCAGCAACTCGCAGGTGTCGCCCATCGCCGTATTGGCGGGGTCGAGCAGCAGAGCGCGGATCTTTTCGCTGATGGCAGTGCCGCCCGGCTCGCGCAGGCTCACAACCTGGTAGCCAGCGAGCTCGAGCGCACGGGCAAGCAGGCGCGCCTGCGTGGACTTGCCGGCACCGTCGACGCCCTCGAGCGTGATAAAGCTATGTTGAGCGGGCTCAAAAGCCATGGGCGCAGTCCCTTCCTACAAGGCGCGTAAATGCGATTTATAGCAACCAAGCCATGATACCCCAGTGCTCGGTGCGTCCCCAATGGCTAAAGGTGCCTTTCCAAAGTTGCGGTGAAATAGGGACTGATTGAAGCTCTGAGACCGCCAAACAGTCCCTATTTCACCGCAACTTATGATGGGGAATTTTGGACGCTGGGTATAATCGTCGTATTGCATTGAAATGTGGCGAAAGGAGTGGCAATGTCTCGGTATTGCGCCTCGTGCGGCAAACTTCTCGCAGATGATGCCAAGTTCTGCACCTCGTGCGGTGCACCCGTTGAGCAGACAGCCGCGAGCAGTGGCCAGCCCGCGTTTGAGCAGACCGGCTCCCTCGCCTATCGCCCCGACCCCGCTGCCGGTCCCGCGGCGGTCGAAACGACGCAGCGCATACCCGTCGCGGACACCCCGCCCCAACAGCAACCGGCGTCTGCGTACGCGTCTGATTCACCGCAGGCCCCCGCCGCAAAAAAGATCGCTACCAGGGCGCTTGTCGCCGTTATCGTTGTGCTGGTAGCAATCATCATCGCCCTGGTCATTTTCTTTGTGATCAAGCCTTTTGACAACGCTGCCACGCAAACGACTGCCGAGGTTACCAAGCTGCACCATGATGTTGACGATGATGACCTCAAGCCTCTCGACGACCCCAATAGCCTTTTTGACGATGACGACGATGACGACGAGGATGGCAGCCAGGCAACCCTCTCCGAACAGAACCTCTACCGTCGCCTGAGCGAATACTACGATCTGCTTGAAGATCTCGATAGCCAGGTCCGTGCCTGCGCAGAGGCGTTCAATGGCGGTTATCTGGAAGAGGACCGTACCACCCGTCAAAATCTCGCCGACGTCGCCGAGCGCACGGAGGACACCATCGAGCAGTATTACGACATCGTCGAGGACCTGGACGTCCCGACGAGCTCCAAGAACTACAGCTCCTGGAAGGATATCATCGCCCTGTACGACGACCTGGATCACCGCATTGACGCAATCTGTGATGCCTGGGAGATCAGCCTGAAATACGCCAAGCCTGCGGACCACAAGAATGAGATCGTGGCGCCGCTGTCGCGCGACAACGTGGCGGGCACCAATGACAATAAGTACCGCCTAGACTTTGAGGAGCGCTATCCCGGCGCCAAGCCTGTCGAGGTGAACTAGCGCTTTGTCGTTCCCGAGCCGGCAGTTAGGGACGTTCCTAAACTGCCGGCAGAGACGATATGAGCAGGACATAAAAACATTGAGAGCCCCTGCTGCATGAAAGACCG
>URIJ01000219.1 GCA_900547835.1 uncultured Collinsella sp. | reverse complement strand
GAGACGGCGATGCCAATCCTGGTCTCCCCTATGTCCAGCGCAAGCGCGACCACAGCGACTACTTAGGTTCTTAGGCGCCGAGCGCGGTCTTGGCGGCCGCAAGGGCATCGGCGATACCGGCAGCGTTCTTGCCACCGGCCTGGGCCATGTTGGGACGGCCGCCACCGCGACAATCGACCAGGCCCGCGATCTGCTTGATCACGTTGCCGGCGTGGAAACCGGCCTTCACGGCGTCATCGGAGCCGGCGGCGAGCAGGGCCGGGGTGCCCTTCTCGGTCACGCTGGCAACAACGCAGGCGACAGGGCCGGCGACCTTCTGGTGCACGGTATCCCAAACGTTGCGCAGGTCGGCAGCCTCAAGGCCCTGGAGCTCAGCGACAACGAGCTTATAGCCGTCGAGCTCGACGGCGCCCTCGATGGCGCTGGAGATGGCGTCGGAGGAGCCACCGGTCAGAGCCTTCTTGAGCTTATTGGACGTCTCGCGCAGCTCGGCCTGCAGGTTCTCCACGCGAGCGGGAACCTCATCCACGCGGCACTTGAGCGCAGTAGCAGCGGCGTCAACGAGTGCCAGGCGGTCGGCCATATAGTCGAGGGCACCCTTAGAGGTCACGGCCTCGATACGGCGGACATTGGAGCCCGTGGAGGACTCGGAAAGGATCTTGAACAGGCCGATCTCGGCGGTGTTGGCAGCGTGTGTGCCACCGCAGAGTTCGCGGGAGAACGGCTGGTCCTCAGCGCCCACGGAGACAACGCGGACGACGTCGCCATACTTCTCGCCAAACAGGGCGACAGCGCCGGCAGCCTTAGCCTCGTCGATGCCCATGACACGGGTCATGACCGGCTTGGAAGCGAAGATCTGCTGGTTGACCAGGTCCTCGACAGCCTTGAGCTGCTCGGAGGACAGGGCCTCGAAGTGCGTAAAGTCAAAGCGCAGGTGCTCGGGCGTCACCAGCGAGCCGGCCTGGGAGACGTGCTCGCCCAGGACCTGCTTAAGGGCAGCGTCGAGCAGGTGCGTGGCGGTGTGGTTGCGGCGCAGGAAGCCACGGCGCTCGGCGTCGAGCGCGGCGGTCACGGTAGCACCGACGGCCAGCGTGCCCTCGGCAACGTGGGCGACGTGAGCATACAGGCCGTTGTGGTTCTTGGTATCGGAAACGGTCAGCGAAACGCCCTCGGCGGAAAGCTCGCCGGCATCGCCCTGCTGACCACCCATCTCGGCATAGAACGGGGTGCGGTCGAGCACGACCTCGACATCCTCGCCCGCGGCTGCGGACTCGACGGACTCGCCGTTGCGCACGATGGCGACAACCTTGGCGCCCTCGATCACATCGTTGTCATAGCCATCGAACTCGGTCGCAGCGATCTTGTCGGAAAGCTCGACCCACACGTCGTTGAAGCTGCCCCAGGCGTCGCCCTTGGCGTTGGCGCGAGCGCGGGCCTTCTGGTCCTCCATGCAGGCAGTGAAGCCGTCCATATCGACATCGTGGCCAGCGGTGCCGGCGATCTCGACGGTCAGGTCGATGGGGAAACCAAAGGTGTCGTGCAGCTTAAAGGCGACATCGCCCGGGAGCACAGCGCCCTCGGCGAGCGCGGCCAGGGCCTCGTCCAGGTAGACGCGGCCGTTGTCGAGCGTCGTGGAGAAGCGCTCCTCCTCGGAGGCGACAATACCCTTGACGAGCGCGACGTTCTTAAGCAGCTCGGGATAGGCCTCGCCCATCTGGGCGTTGACCTCGTCGATGAACTTGGTCAGGAAGGCGCCCTCGATGCCCAGCAGGCGACCGTGGAACACGGCGCGACGGAGCAGACGGCGAAGGACGTACTCGCGACCCTCGTTGCCGGGAAGGATGCCGTCAGAGATCATAAAGTCGACGGCACGGGAGTGGTCCGCGATGATGCGCAGGGAGCGGCTGGCTCCGGAGTAATCGTCGGCGTCATAGGTCTTGGCGCTGATCTTCTCGCCCAGCTTGATGAGATGCTGCATCAGATCGCCGTCGTAATTAGCGGTCTTGTGCTGCATGATGGCGGCCATGCGCTCCAGGCCCATGCCCGTATCGAGGTTACGGTGCGGCAGCTCCGGCATGGAGCCATCCTCCTGGCGGTCATACTGGGTAAACACGAGGTTCCAGAACTCAAGGAATCGGTCGCAGTCGCAGCCGGGCTTGCAGTCGGGGCTGCCGCAGCCGACCTCCTCGCCCATGTCAAAGTAGATCTCGGAGCACGGACCGCAGGGGCCGGTGGGGCCAGCGGCCCAGAAGTTGTCGTCCTCGCCCAGGCGGGAGATGTGGTCCTCGGCAACGCCCAGAGAACGCCACACGTCGTGGGTCTCGTCGTCCTCGGTAAAAACGGTAAAGTACAGGCGGTCGAGCGGCAGCTTGAACTCCTTGGTGATGAGCTCAAAGGCCCAAGCGCAGGCCTGCTGCTTGGAGACGCCGCCAAAGGAGAAGTCGCCGAGCATCTCAAAGAAGGACAGGTGACGGCCGTCCTCGCCGATACAGTCGATGTCGTTGGTGCGGACGCACTTCTGGCAGGAGATCGCGCCGATCTCCTTCATGGTCTTCTTGCCCTGGTAGTACTCCTTAAACTGATTCATGCCGGCGTTGGCAAGCAGCAGCGAAGGATCGTCGGGAACGAGGGACGAAGAAGGATAGAGCTTAAGACCGCGCTCCTCAAAGAAGTTGAGGAACTTGGAGCGGATCTCGGCCGTAGTCATTGACGGGTAGTCAGCACTCATAGAGGGAATCTCCTCGGTTTCACATCGAAACAGTTCAAACGTAACGATATTACCATCC
>URIJ01000218.1 GCA_900547835.1 uncultured Collinsella sp. | reverse complement strand
TGGACGTGCTCGACAACTGCACGCTCGCGCCCGTCACGCTCAAAAAGATGAGCAAAGATCAGGCCGAGCAGGTCGCGATGGAGCACCTGGCGAGCGTGGGACTCGAAAAATTCGCCCATGCCGCGGTTGGTCGCCTGTCCGGTGGCCAAAAGCAGCGCGTTGCCATCGCCCGCGCCCTGTGCATGAATCCGCAGATCATGCTGTTTGACGAGCCGACCTCCGCGCTCGATCCCGAGATCGTGGGCGAGGTGCTCGACGTTATGCGCAAGCTCGCCGCCGACGGCATGACCATGGTCGTCGTTACCCACGAGATGGCCTTCGCGCGCACCGTGTCCGACCGCGTGGTCTTTATGGACCAGGGCGTGGTGCTCGAGGACGCCGCGCCGGCTGAGCTCTTTGGCAACCCTAAGCACCAGCGCACCCGCGAGTTCCTCTCGCGTTATCTCAACGACAAATAATGCAAGTGGACGTGGCAAAGGGACCGCCTCTTTGCCACGCTGTTTTTGGAGGAAGGCATGGCCGAGGTTTGGCGCTTCTTTGCGCACGAGGATGATTTTGCCGATATCGATGAGGTCGGCGCGTGCGAGCGCCTGGGCCGAGTGCTGTCGTTTCCGACGATTTCGAGCATGGATGCTCAGACGGTGGATTGGCAGGCGTTTGCCGACCTGCGCGCCTATATGCAGCAGGCCTGGCCGCGCGTGTTTGCGGCGGGCGAGGTCGAGCTCATCGACCATTCGCTGCTCGTGACGCTTGCCGGCACCGACCCCGCCCCTCAAGCCGGTCATGCTCATGGGTCACATGGACGTGGTCCCCGTGGTGCCGGGCACCCAGACAGACTGGACGTACGATCCCTTTAGCGGGCACGTGGACGACACCTATATTTGGGGTCGCGGCGCCATCGATATGAAAGACCAGGTTGCGGGCATCCTGGAGGCGGTTGAGTATGCGCTGGCGCACGGCTGGCAACACGAACGAACCCTGCTGCTGGCCTTTGGCCAGGATGAGGAGACCACGCAGTACGGCGCGGGTGCCATTGGTCGCGCGCTCGAGGAGCGTGGCGTTGAGCTTGAGTACCTGATCGACGAGGGTGACTATCGTATCGTTTCGGCTGCCGAGTATGGCGCAGGTGAGGGTTGGCTTATGCATGCCGATCTTGCCGAGAAGGGCTATGCCGATATCGTGCTCAGGACGAAGAGCGAAGGCGGGCATTCTTCCAACCCTTACGGCGGCACGTCGCTCGAAGTGCTCAGCCGCGCTATTGCCGCGATTTGCGATATCGAGTGGCCGGCGCATGTGACCGACCTGCTTGCCGCGCAGCTCGTCGGGCTGGGGCTTTATACCGCAGACGAGATTGCTGCCAGCAAGGATGCCATCGTGCGCGACTGCCTCGCCAGCAAAAAGCTGTACCCGCTTGTAACCACCACCTGCGCGCCCACGCAAATCGAAGGCGGCAGTGCCGGTGCCAACGTAATGCCGCAGGATATGTGGGCTAATATCAACTTCCGCATGCTCGAGGGCACGAGCGTGGCCGATGTCCTGGCCTGCTGCCGCGAGGCCGTTGCCACCGCTGAGCTCGATGGCCGAGTGGAGGCCGAGCTGGGCCCCGGCAGCTCCGAGCCCTCGCCGTCCCCGCGCGTGGGCGGTCCGGGGCTCGAGGCAGTCCGCGCCATCGCCGCCCGCTATTTCCGTAATCCCGGGGGTGCGGAGGAAAACGGATCGTCTGCGGTGGGCCAAGAGCCGATGAGCATCGTGCCCTCGACCGTGATTGGTGCAACCGATACCGCCAACTACCAGCGCATTTGCCACGAGTGCATCCGCTTCTCCGCCTTTGTGGTCGACGATGACGAATGCGACCGCGGTGTCCACGGCACCAACGAGCGCATCACCCGTCGCGCCTACCTCCAAGGCATCCGCTTCCTCATCGCCCTGCTCCACACGCTCTAGCATGTGACAGAGGGACTGAGCCGATTTCACCGGTAATGAGACAAAAACTGTCATAGAAAAAGACTAAGATATCTTAAGAGACATATGCTGGGGTTGGTATTCCTTGAACGACTGCGGGCATGTGCCAGACTGCCTCGGCCCCGGGGAGCGCCCGGGCAGGTCGCCGTGTGACTGGGGAGGAAATTATGCAGGAGCTCAGAGAGACGACGTCTCGACTCGTGAATATTGCTACCGGGGGGGGGGTGTCTAAGCAGGGAACTTCTTGGTGAACACCGGCCACGCGAGCGGTGGTCCGTCATGTCTTATGGCCGTCGTCGTGGGCTGCGCCCGGTTTCGCCATATGCGATTGTTCTGGCCCTCGCCGTCGCGCTGACGGCGAGTTTCTTCCTGCCGCTTCGTGCCGAGGCGGCAATTTCGGACCACACGGTTCCGACGACCTCGCCTTCGGGGACAACAATCAACCTGTTTGATTACTGGGTGAATTCGGAGGATCACCTGTCGGTCAGTGGATCCGACGGCATCAACAAGGATCACCGCTTCCAGTTCAAGGATCAGGGAGCCAGTGATGATCTCAATCGGTATACGGGCGGCTCCTCTCCTCGCTTCGGTATCGTGAACAACGTTCTTACCGGCGGTTACCCGAAACTCACCAACAGCTGGGATGGAGAATCCCTCGGCTACCTGTTTGATTCCTCCATCCAGACGGGCAAGATATCCCATATGGGTGTGACGGGTCTGTTGCAGGTCAAGGGCGGCTACTACGAGTATGACAGCTCGCAGAACTACGCGGCGTACAACGCCAATAAGAATGCATTTGATGTATACGATGCCCCCGGCGTTAAGCAGGCGGGGGCTGAGCCTCATACAGTAGGCCAGTTCTTCCCCTTCGATGCGGCCAATGAG
>URIJ01000217.1 GCA_900547835.1 uncultured Collinsella sp. | reverse complement strand
TAGGCAAGTGGTAAAAAACCGCAGGGTAGACGGGATAAAACGTTTAACCATCCCATTTGTTTGTCACATTCTGAAGGTACTTTTATGCAAACCTACTTTCCCAATTGGAATCTATCCTTTTGGCCGGGCAATTGACCGTCTATCGTTTAAGCCCGGCGGGTATGAACGAGGCATCTGCAACGCCACCGCAAGGAGACACCATGGAGACTATCGAAGCACTCATTCACCGTCGCAGCTGCCGCAACTACAGCGATCGTCCCGTCGAGGCCGAAAAGCTTGCACGTATTATCGAAGCCGGCCAATATGCACCGAGCGGCATGGGCCGTCAGCCGGTGACGTTTGTCGCCGTCACTGACCCCGCGACCGTCGAGCGTCTCTCGCAGCTCAACGCCCAGGTCATGGGCAGCAACAGCGACCCCTTCTATGGCGCCAAGACCGTTGTGGTGGTGCTGGTTGACCGCAGCGTGCCCACACATCTGGAAGACGGCTCGCTCGCCATGGGCAACTTGCTCAACGCCGCCTATGCACTGGGTGTCGATTCGTGCTGGATTCACCGCGCGCATGAGGTCTTTGACTCGCCCGAGGGCCTGGAGCTGCTGGCCAGCTGGGGCCTGCCCGCCGACGGCAGCCTGCGCGGCGTCGGTCACTGCATTCTGGGCTATGCCGAAGACACGCTACCCGAGCCCAAACCCCGCCGCGACAACGTGGTGTACGTTAGGTAATTAGTTCCGCCGTTCTAACGAACGGCGGACCCGCTCGCAACTTATCTTGCCGATGGAGTTGTCGTCGTTTCGTTCGTGTGGGTCGTTTCGGCGCCGTCGCCCTGTTCGCCCTCGTCCTTTTGAGCGTCGGCGATGGTGGAGGCCGCCGCAACGATACCGCGCTGGGGCGCGACGCCCGTCTGGGTCTGAGCGCCCTCGACAATTTCTGTGCCTGCATGCGCGAGCTCGGGCGATTTAAACATCGCGTCCAAGTTGACACCGTCGCCGGCGTAGCCAAGCGCAGCGAGTGCGATGACGATCACTGCAACGACGACCGCGATCGGAACATAACGATGCCAACCAGCCGGATTGAGTCCGCTGCGACGAGCCGCCCCGCGGCTGATGTAGCCGAGCGTGCCGTCGTGCTTGAGCTTTGAACCCACCACGCGTTTGCGGTCCCACAGCGAGGACTCTGCCTGCATTGCCAAGCGGGCACCTGTCGAAGGATAGCCGTATTTAGTGCGCTTGAACGAGCCGTCAAACCCCGAGGCGTGTTTGCCCCACGTCACCGATGTTGTGCGTCGGTTAACCGGCGCGGCGCTCCGCCTTCTGCGGCTCGGTTTTGTAGTCTCAGCCATACGCCCCCGCACGCCGTAACCAAATCGAAACAATAACGCTTTGGACTGTAGCACACGCGTCGCGCGCGGTCACGGGCGCCTCGCTCAACGGTCATCGTCCTTCAGTAAGCGCCACAGCGTTGTTCGGCTTATGCCCAGCACCTCCGCCGCACGGGTTCGGTTGCCGTGGAGATGATCTACAACCAGATGCGCGATATCTCGCTCGGTATCGGCCAGCGGTCGCAGGATATACAGGTCGCTTTCGAGTGTCGGGGCGCCAAAGGTTGCGGTCTTAATCACGTCCTCTTGGGCTAGCACTTCCTCCGCCACAGCGCGATCCACCGTGCCCGCCCCCACCAATATATACAGTCGTTCCGAGACCTCGCGGAGCTGCAGATAATTGCGCGGCCAGCGGTAAGCATCGAGCGCCTTCGTCGCCGCGGCAGACAGCGTGGGCGCTGCCGTCCCAAATGCACCAGCGAGATATTCCAAATAGCGCGCAATCTTTTGCGACGTGGCTCCCTGCTCGACGATTGCCGGCGCCACGCTCACCGCACAGGCGAAGCGCTCGGTCACAAAGGCGGCTTGATCACTTTCGCTGCCGCCCGGCATGTCATTCGCCGTCAGCACCACATGGCAGCGCGTCGCCAACGCGGTGTCGGCCATCGTGGAAACGAGCTCGCGGAGACGCTGGGGGCCAACCGTGTTCCAGCCCTCAATGCAAAGCGTCAGCCCCGTTTGGAACAACGGCGATTCGGCGCTTTTGAGCAGATGGCGCCAGCCGCGATCCGTTAGCTCATCGAGCGCAACGGCAACAAAGGGCTGATCGACAAAAGGACCGTCCAGATAGAGGCGCATGGCAATCTCGACCTGACCCGTTCCCAGCTCGCCCTCGAGCATAAGGGGCACACCGCGCGCGTAGCTCTCGGCGACCGGCGCAGCCACCGAGGCAGGCCCCTCAACGATGCCGTACGCGCTCGATTCGTAGCGGGCCTCAACTTCGTCGGCGTTGAGCCACTCGATGCCCGCGTGCGCCGCGGCGCCGCGCACCTCGCGGACCACGACGACCCAAAGGCCCCCGCCCTCTTTGTCGGCGGGGCGAACGGTCAGGCTCAGGCGCGTACCCGCACGCCCCATAACCAGACGCGCGCCGTCTCCTATACGGTCGAGGCGTTCGGCAACAAAAGCTGCCACATCCCGCTCAAGCGCCGCGTCATTCATGGTCGAAATCGCGACGTCCCCACGCGCATCGATTGCCAATGCCGAGGCCCCGGCAGCAGCCAGGGCCTCGGTCAAGATGTTCAGCTTGGCATCGCTATCCATGATTTGCCCCTGTCCGCGGCGACGTGCAACCGCCGACGGTCGCACGACCGAGTGTTTCAAAATTGAACGATATTGCTCACCAAACACTATAGGGCAGAAAGCGCCGTCCTGCGAGTATAGGTGTTGCCCCGCATCGCCATCCTGGCGGGGCGATAAGAGCTCTTCGGGACTTATAAACCTGCGGACAAGCCATACCCGCAAGAGCTCCTATC
>URIJ01000216.1 GCA_900547835.1 uncultured Collinsella sp. | reverse complement strand
CCGCCCTCGACCTGGGCCAACACCAGTCGCGACGACACCGTTCCCAGGTCGATCGCGGCCACCTTATAGCGTTTGCAATTTGTCATTGCGAGCTCCCCTCCGGGCGCTATTTGCCGTTGGACACGACCGTCTGACCCTCGACGCCGTTAAACCCAAACAGCATGTCGAGCGCTTGGATGTACCACGGCGCGTCCTTACCGACTTCTTCGATTTCCTTGGCCACTTCGCTGGCCTTCTTGGCGTTTGAGGACTTTTTGCTCGACGAGGCATCCGAATCGTCGTCCAGGCCCTGCACTTCAATCCTCTTCTCGCCGGGCATCACCAGGCCCAGGTCCTCGGATGCCGCGTCCTTGATACCCTCCTCCGAGAGCAGTTTGTCGACGCTTTTTTGCAGGTCGTCGTTATATTGCTCGCGAATCTCGACCTGCTTGGCCAAGATGTCGCTCGAGCGTTTTGCCACATACAGGTCGCGCACGGGGAAATACAGGCTCACAAGCGCCAGGGCGACGACAATGCCAACAAACAGCCCCCGCTGGGGACCGTGGGTAAAGTCGTAGATTGCCTTGACCACCGCGTTATCGTTGGCGTAATGCATGAAGTCCGAGCCCGAAAGACGGTTCGAGGGCCTACTCGGCTTTTCATGCGTTTGAGCCGAGGAACGCTGAGCATGCTCCGAGTGCGCCGGGCGCACCGAACGTAGCGGGCGGTCCGTCGACGTATTCACTTGAGCACGGGAGTGTGAGGCACTTGTCGGTCGCTGCGTGGAGCAGTCGGCACCGGCGTAATCGGACCCGCCGAGCTGCACCGTGCGCGCACGACGAGGTGACGGCTCACGCGAACCGGCGGAATAGTACCTGTTGTCGTAAATCTGATCCATGTGCGCCTTGTGCGGTTGAGGTTTGTTTGCGCTAAGTCTTTTAGTTATAGCACGAGCGCCCGCACCGCCTTCGGCAGCCTTTGCTCGACATAAAAAAGGCGCTGAGCCACACGGTCCAGCGCCCAATGGCGGCCATCAGAAGTGGGCGGAGCCGAGTCAACCCCGCCCCCGCAACACCACTTGCCTTAGCGGATGTTGTAGAACGCGGCCTTGCCGGCGTAGCGCGCGCTGCCCTCGAGCTCGTCCTCGATACGGATGAGTTGGTTGTACTTGGCGATACGGTCGCTGCGGCACGGGGCGCCCGACTTGATCTGGCCGGCGTTGACGCCCACGACCAGGTCGGCGATGGTGGAGTCCTCGGTCTCGCCGGAGCGGTGGCTCACGATGCAGGCGTAACCGGCCTCCTTGGCGGTCTCGATGGCCTCGAGCGACTCGGTGAGCGTACCGATCTGGTTGACCTTGACCAGGATCGCGTTGGCGGCACCCAGCTCGATGCCCTTCTTGAGGCGCTCGGTGTTGGTGACGAACAGGTCGTCGCCCACCAGCTGCACCTTGTTGCCAATGCGGCGGGTCAGCTCGACCCAGCCGTCCCAGTCCTCCTCGGCCATGCCGTCCTCGATGGAGATGATGGGGTAGGTGTCGACGAGCTTCTCCCAGTAATCGACCATCTGGGCGCTCGTGTACTCAACGCCCTCGCCCTTGAGCTCGTACATGCCGGTCTCGGCGTTGTAGAACTCGGTCGAGGCCGGGTCCATGGCGTACATGAAGTCGACGCCGGGCTTAAAGCCGGCCTTCTCCACGGCCTTGGTGATGTACTCGAACGGCTCGGCATTGGTCTTGAGGTTGGGCGCAAAGCCGCCCTCGTCGCCCACGCCGCCGCCCAGGCCGGCCTCGTGCAGCACGCCCTTGAGGGTGTGGTAGACCTCGGCGCACCAACGCAGGCCCTCGGCAAAGCTCGGGGCGCCCACCGGCATGATCATGAACTCCTGGAAGTCAACGTTGTTGTCGGCATGCACGCCGCCGTTGAGGATGTTCATCATGGGCGTGGGCAGCAGATGGGCGTTGACGCCGCCCAGGTACTGGTACAGCGAAAGACCCGCCGACTCGGCAGCGGCGCGGGCGACGGCCAGCGACACGCCCAGAATGGCGTTAGCGCCGAGCTTGGTCTTGTTGGGGGTACCGTCCGCGGCGATCAGCGCGGCATCGACGGCGCGCTGGTCGAAGGCATCGAGGCCCACGACGGCATCGGCGCACTCGTTGTTGACGTGCTCGACGGCCTGCGAGACGCCCTTGCCCAGGTAGCGACCCTTGTCGCCGTCGCGCAGCTCGCATGCCTCAAAGGCACCGGTCGAAGCGCCCGAAGGCACCATCGCGCGGCCGAAGCTGCCGTCCTCGAGCACGACCTCGACCTCGACGGTGGGATTGCCGCGGCTGTCGAGCACCTCGCGACCGTAGACGTCCAAAATATCGCTCATGTTGTCTCCCTCTCACTTGGAAACGTAGTGGATGCAAGCGACCGGCTGACCGTGCACCGTCGGTGCGCCTCCGTAAGTTAGCCATGTCGCACTTTTTGCATTATGCCCTAAGTTAGCCGAGGGATACACTTGATTTTCGAAAAATTTAGCGGGAACGATGAGGCGTGTCAGCCCGTCGTTCCCGCAGTCTTACTCCTCCGCCTTTGCGGCATCCCACAGGTCGTTGAGGCCGTGGGTCGAAAGCTCGGCAAGATCCACGTGAGCATCGGCCGCCATCTGCTCCATCGCGGCCCAGCGACGGCGGAACTTTGCCGTGCTGGCACGAAGGGCGCTCTCGGCGTCAATGCCCTCCTTGCGCGCGACGTTGACCAAAGCAAAGAGCAGGTCGCCAAACTCCATTTCGCGCTCGGGCGAGCCAGGGGCCTCGGCCTCAAACTCGGCACGCTCCTCGGCGACCTCGTCCCACACGTCCTGGACCGTCTCCCACTCAAAGCCCACGGC
>URIJ01000215.1 GCA_900547835.1 uncultured Collinsella sp. | reverse complement strand
CGCCCTTGAGGCCGTCGGGATAGCCCTTGCCGTCCCAACGCTCGTGGTGCCAGCGCGCGATCTGGTATGCGTACTCCAACAAGGAATTGCCAGCATGCTGACGGCCCAACTCAAGCAGCATATCGGCACCGAGGGTGGTGTGCGTCTTCATAATCTCGAACTCCTCGGACGTCAGGCGTCCGGGCTTGTTGAGGATCGCGTCGTCGATCGACATCTTGCCGATATCGTGCAGTGCCGAGGCCATAGCGATCGTGGAGCGCTGCTCGTTGTCGAGCGGGAACTTATCGCTGCGATGCACCAGGCAGCCCAGCAACAGCTCGGTCAGCTTTTCGATATGCGTGACGTGTAGGCCGCTCTCGCCGTTGCGGAGCTCCATGACGCCGGCCATGATATCGATCAGCATGCGGCTGTTCTTGACGCGCTCGTTGTACTGCTGAGACAGCAGGCTCGTCAGACGACGCTGCTTGGCATACAGGCGGATGGTGTTACTCACACGGCGGCGCACGACGCGCGCATCAAACGGGCGGTTGATGTAGTCCGAAGCGCCCAACTCGTAGGCGCGCAGCACCACGTCGTCGGAATCTTCACTCGAGATCATGATGACGGGCAGGTTATCGGCGGCAGATCGACGTGACAGATCGCCCAGCACCTCAAAGCCGTTCATATCCGGCATGACAATGTCGAGCAGCACGAGCGATAGCTCATCGCCGTAGCGGTCAACCATATCGAGCGCCGCGCGGCCGTTGTCGGCCTCCAGGATGTGATACTCGTCCTTGAGCATCTCGTTGAGGATGGCACGGTTCATCTCGGAGTCATCGACGATAAGGATCGAGGGCTTTTGGCTTTGGAAGGTCTCGATTGCGTCGTTGTCAGTCACGACCGTACCGGGTTTTGCCTTGGCGTGGCTCAAAAGCTGAACCGCGCGGCTTACGCCCTCATCGACCGTCTCGCCGTTAATGCGAACGCCGCCCACACACGCCGACAAGCTGACGTGCTCGTGGCCCGGGACGATCGTGGCATGAACGGCATCGGATACATGGCGCAGGCGACGCGCAAAGTCATCGGAGGGGATATTGGGCATGACGGCCACGAACTTGTCGCAGCCAAGGCGCACAAGCTCGTCAGTCGAGCGAATGCCGCCGCGAATGGCCGCCGCCACAGCACCGAGCGCAAGGTCGCCGGCATGACGACCGCACGTATCGTTGAAGACCCTAAAATCATCGAGGTCGATCATCGCCACGCCGGCGTTCATGCGGGCGCTCCGAAGCTTTTCCTCGTAATAACGACGGTTGCGCACACTCGTCAGCACATCGGTGTAGACAGGATCCTCTTCTGCGGCCTCTTGCTCACTGATGGGGCGCACCATCAGCAGGACGTGAGGCTCGCCCTCGACCGTCATAGAGCGCACGCGAGCTCGGTACTCGACGCCGTCGCTCAGCAGTCGCTCCGATATCTCATCGGAGCTTGCCATGGCCTCAAGACTTGACTGGCGCAGGCAAGGGCACCGATCGCCGGCGAGCAGGCAGTTGCGGTCGCTCTTGACCTGATCGGCCGACAGCAAACGCACCACGGGGTAGATCTTCGCGACACGGGCAACCTCGGCGGCAGCCTCTTCGTCGGTTAGATTGGCCTCGTGATTACTGAGCATATGGGGCCCTTTCAATCGTTGTGTTTGATAGCAGTTGGTATCAAATGGTACAAGGGTAGCATCTTGTTGATGCAGGTAAGCACGTGAATACCGTTACATTTTCATGAGTTGGCAGACGGTATGTTTGAAGCTGCAGACGCAAGGTTTTGAGGGCATTTGTTAACAGCGCCGAAACGCTTGCGAGTGTCGGCCGTTTTGGTTGGTGCGGCTGCTACGACCCCAAGACGTCGCGGACGGCATGGGCTGCCGGAGCCGGGCGGTCACGCAGACCATTATGCGCGCCGGGAATCGTCATGAGCGGACAGCCCAGAAGCTCAGCCGCTGCTCGCGTTCCTGCCTCACGGGTCGTGCCGATCGAGAGCTCGCCCAAGAGCACGGCCGCCATGGCCTTTGATGCGCGAGCGCGGTCCCAATCGGGGACATAGGTCATGGTGGCCTCGTATTCGTTTGCCATAAAGCTGCGCCCATTGCGCAGAGCGTGCTTGGCTTCCGCCTCGGCTGTCCTGGGGGCTTCGGGGTCTGGATCGCCGATGGCGCCCAAGAAGACCCTCAACGCCCTCGAGACCTTCCCCGCCGCAATCATGTCGAGCAAAACGGGGGCTGCGCCCAAGCCAACGCCCTCGCCCGTCACGGCGGGCTCATGTAGGATCGCACACGAGACGACGGCCGGGTTTGTACGAAGGAGCTCCAGGGCAGCCAGCGTACCGGCGCTGTGCGCGAGCACGTTTGCCGGAGCACCGACGTACTCGATAACGGCTTGCAGGTCGGCCGCCTGAGCGGCAAGGTCGTAGTGACCGTCCGCAGCATCGCCGCTCTCGCCGCAGCCGCGGCGGTCGTAGGTGATTACGCGATAGTCGCGGCTGAGCTCGCGGGCGATACCGTCAAAAAAGACGCCGTCGACGCAGGCACCGTGCACGCATACCAGGGCAGGCGCATCGGACGGCACGTCCGGGCCGGCATACTCGCAACAGGCAATCGTGGTGCCCTCATTCTCAACCGTAAAATCCATGTTGTGCCTCATTGTCTTGTGCCTTGTTAACACATTAACTGTACCCGACCCGAAACCTTTCATGGCGCGGCATCGAGGGGCGGAGTTAAAAATCGAAACCCGCCAAGCACAAACCCGAACTTTACGTTGGCGCCGATGCTATGCTTAGGCACAACTGTCTTGAGGAGCTTTTACCTATGTCTACGTTTTTGAATGCTAGCCCCATCTTTGGGCCCGTTCGCAGCCGTCGCCTTGGTCTCTCGCTCGGCGTCA
>URIJ01000214.1 GCA_900547835.1 uncultured Collinsella sp. | reverse complement strand
ACGCGATGGCGCCGGACGAGGAATACCAGCTCACGCCGGCGGGTCGTCGCGAACGAATCGGGCAGATCGTTCGCCTGATCAAAAAGTATCGCGTGTGGGATAACCTCACGCCGGTGCGCCTGCGCCGCCTGCTCGAAGAGCTCGGCCCCATGTTCGTCAAGATGGGGCAGATTCTGGCTAACCGCTCCGAGATTTTGCCGCAGCGGTTTTGCGACGAGCTGCGTCGCCTGCGCTCTGACGTAGAGCCGGTGCCGTATGAGGTAGTGCTCCGCTGTCTGGAAGAGGAATACGGCCAGCGCTTGGGGCAGATGTTCGACGCGATCGACCCCAATCCGCTCGGAAGCGCGTCGCTCGCGCAGGTACACCGTGCCCGCCTGGTGACCGGCGAGGACGTGGCCGTTAAGGTGCAGCGCCCCGGCGCGCAACAGGTCATGGCACAGGACATCGATATCATCCGTTCGGTGGTGCGCATTGTTTCCAAGTTCGTCAACACCGACCAGTTTGTTGACTTACACGCCGTCGTCGAGGAACTGTGGGCCTCGTTTCGCGAGGAGACCAACTTTTTGGCCGAGGCCAAAAACCTCAACGATTTCTATGACTTCCATAAGAGCGTGCATGGCGTGTCGTGTCCCAAATCCTACTTGGACCTTTGCACCGAACACGTCGTGGTCATGGACTACATCGACGGCATCTCGATTGCCGATCCCGAGCGCCTGGTGGCCGAGGGCTATGACCTGGAAAAGATCGGCTCGGCGATTGTCGAGGACTATTCGACGCAGGTGCTTGACGACGGCTTTTTCCATGCCGACCCGCATGCGGGAAACATCATCCTCAAGGACGGCACCGTCTACTTTATTGACCTGGGCATGGTTGGGCGCATGTCGAGCCACGACCGCGGTATCGTCAAGGACATGATTTTCGCCGTGGCCGAGGGCGACGTGCCCAAGCTCAAGGATTCGCTCATGCGCTTTGCCGTGACGCGCGGCGATTCTGCCGAGCTCGACCATTCGGCCTTTTTGTCCGACTTGGACTTTATCGTCGCCGACTTTGCGGGCCTCGACCTTAAGGATCTTGATATCGGCGAGTTTTTGACCTCGCTGTTAAATCTGGCGCGCAAAAACGACGTTGAGCTGCCGAGCGTGGTGACGATGTTCGCCCGCGGCATGGTGACGCTCGAGGGCCTGCTGACCGAGTACATGCCCAACGTCAACATGATCCAGATCATCCAGACGCACATCAAAAACGAGAAGAGCACCTACGCCCGCATGCGCGAGATGAGCCGCGATCTTGCCGCGAGCAGCTATCGCGCGGCAAAAGGCTCGCTCGAGGCGGCCGAGTATCTGGGCTTGGCTTCGCGCATGCTCACGCGCGGCCAGCTTAAGGTAAACACGCAGATCATGAGCAGCGATAAGGCGCTGCGACAGCTGGGTGGAATTATCGACCGCATGTCGATGGCAATTGTGATCGCCGGCTTGTTTATCGGTTCGTCGGTGGTGTACTACGCGCGCATCGAGCCGGTTGTGTTTGGTATCCCAGTCATTGGCTTTATGGGCTACGTGAGCGCGCTGGTGCTGGCGCTTATGCTGGGCCGTAATATCTGGCTCAACAGTCACGGCGGCAAGCACTAGGGGCTGCGGCCGTCACCGCATTTTCCTATCGCAAACAATAGCTTTTACCTTGGGCTTCGCCTGTGTGCGAGGCCCTTTTGCGTGATACCATTTCGACGGTAATAATCGATGGCCTAGATGGTGGTGCGGAGACGCACGAATGCGCGGTTTTCCTGCGCGTTTGGGAGAATCGGGGTGCAAATCCCCGGCTGTACCAGTAACCGTAATTCCTCTTGGCTCGGGATGTTCGCGTCGCAGATCGGACGGCGCGCCCGAGTCGTTAAGGTTAAGTCGGATCGCCTCCCATCTTGCATGCGGCTGCGGCGTATGCCGCCGGTGTGCATAGGGCTCTGGAGGGAAGGGGGACCCCGATGGGGGAACTCGAGCGCAACATGCGCGATGACGTGGGGCAGCTTCAAGGCAACGCTCCAAGTACAGACAGTAGGAGACAAATGGATATGTTTGAGGACGAGTGCCAGCGTGCCTCGCTTCGTCGCCGTGGCGTAATCGCGCGCGGCGTGGCAAAGCGCTGCCTGGTGGCATTCCTGGCCTTCGCGATGGCCTTTGGCACCACGCCGGCTCAGCTGTGGGCCGAGGGCGCCGAGGGCATTGCCGAGGCTGTGGCTCAGGCTGCGACACCGAGTGAGGGCACGGGGGCCGCGGACGGTGCTGCCGACCAGGGTAAGGCCGAGGTTTCGGATTCCGAGGGCGCGCCTGCAGCTAGTGCCGCCACAACAGAGGCGGCAACTGGCGACGAGGGCTCGGCGATGGGGGAGAACCCTACCGCGAGCGAGCGGTCTTCGACGGCATCCGCTGGCCAAGCAGGATCTGCCGCCGCGGCTGCCGTCCAGACAGAGAACCCGACAGAAACTGGCGATGTCGTCAAGAAGCAAATCGAGGTCTCGTTCTCGATTATCGGCACCGATGCCGCCGGCAAGGCTCAGACCTGGGTGGCACCTACGCAGCTCAAGCTCGACGAGGGCGCGACGGCTGCGGATGCCTTCATTAAGCTGCAGGAGAAGACGGGCTTCAAGGCGAAGTACGATCCGAACACGGCATACGGTTTCTACCTCGAAAGCATCACCTCCCCGAGCGATGGCCGCACGCTTGCCTACGATCCGACGACTCATGCCTACTGGCAGCTGTTCGTCGACGGCGCGTCTTCCTCGGTTGGCGCGAGCAGCGTCAAGCTCACCCAGGGGCAGAAGATTGAGTTTGCCTATACGGCTGGTAGCGCGTCCCCTGTCGTTAAGGACCAGCTTGCTGCGAATGTGACCGTCATTGGTCGCGATGCCCAGGGCAAGACTCAGACCTGGGTCGACAA
>URIJ01000213.1 GCA_900547835.1 uncultured Collinsella sp. | reverse complement strand
CCTCGGCGACCTCGTCCCACACGTCCTGGACCGTCTCCCACTCAAAGCCCACGGCAGCTGCCTTGCGCGACACCTTCTGAGCCTGCATCAGCGCCGGCAGATGCGTGGGCACGCCGTCGAGCAGGCCCTCGGGCGCAGCCTCGCCTGCCGCCACGGCCTTGTCCTTGGCAGCCCTCTCGGCAAGCTTAACCTCGTCCCAAATCTTGAGTACCTCGTCGGAGCTGTCGGCATCCACATCGCCAAACACGTGCGGATGACGGCGAATGAGTTTGGCGTCGATATCGCGCGCCACGTCGGCCAGCGTAAACTCGCCGGCATCCGCCGCGATCTGCGCATGCAACACTACCTGCATGAGCACGTCGCCCAGCTCCTCGCGCAGGTGCGCCGCGTCGTCGGCCTCGATGCAGTCGAGCGCCTCGTAGGCCTCCTCGATCATGTTCTTGCCGATGCTGCGGTGTGTCTGTTCGCGGTCCCACGGGCAGCCATCGGGCTGACGCAGACGCCAGATGGTCTGCACCAGATGCTGCAGCTCGGCCGACGCGTCTATCAGCGTGGACAGATCGCGCGAGCCCTCGGCATTTTGCTGAGCCATATGCTGCGCCATGGTTATTCCTCCTCCAGGACCACGTGGCGGAACGCGCCGCCCTCGTAGATGCCGTAGCTGTGCGTACCGTCCTTGGGGATGCTCACGCTGCCGGGGTTGAAGAGCCACAGACCAGGATGCTCCTCGCTCGCTTCGTTGACCTTGATGTGCGTGTGACCGTAGACGAGCGCGGAGCCCTCGGGCAGCGCGGGCGCGTGGTCGACGCTGTTGTGCATGCCGGCGCCAAAGACGTGGCCGTGCGTCAGGAACAGCTCGCGGCCGGTCTCGTCGAACAGCGTGGCATAGTCGGCCATGACGGGGAAGTCGAGGACCATCTGGTCGACCTCGGCGTCGCAGTTGCCGCGCACCGCGATGATGCGGTCGGCCAGGGCGTTGAGCAGCGGAATCACGCGCTTGGGAGCGTAGTCGCGCGGCAGGTCGTTACGCGGGCCGTGGTAGAGCAGGTCGCCCAGCAGCACAATGCGATCGGGCTGCTCGGACTCGATGGCGGCGCAAAGGCGTTCGGTCCAATATGCCGAGCCGTGGATGTCGGAGGCGATGAGGTATTTCATGGGGAGATCCTTTCGAATGGGGTTGATATGGCTGGGCGCAGGATGTCGCCACCGGCCGCGTTACTCAAATCGCAGTGCCACGGCTTGCGCCGCCTGCATCACGCGCTGGAGCGGCACGTTGTGCTCACGGGCAAGGCGGGCGCAGTCCTCGTACTCGGGCGCTGCACGCTCGCTGCCGTCGGGCAGGGTGGCCACCTTGACGGACACCTCGCCCCATGGCGTCGTCACCTGCTCAAAGCGGCGTGGCAGGCAAACGCGTTCCATGACCTGGCGACGAATGCCGTTGGTCGTGGTTTCCAAGAAGATGATCGTCTGCAGGCGCTCGATATCCCCGTAGGTGCAGATTACCTGCAGCTGCCAGCCGGGGCGGCCCTTCTTGCAGTAAAGGGGTAGCCAGTGCACCTCGCGGGCGCCGACCTCGCGCAGGCGGTCGGCGGCATAGGCGAGTACCTCGGGCGACGCATCGTCGATGTCGCACTCCAGCTTGACGATGGTCTCGGGCGCATCGGTCTCGCGGGACAGCGGAGATGTACTTCCACGTTGCATACGGTCCGGTTCCTTTCCGCGCGGGCTCGTTTTGTTCACTCAAACGCTAGCACATCGCGGGCGGCGTGGGGGCGGCGTCATGGGATAGGTGTGACTTTCGTCCGTCGCCGCCCTCGCCCCTATCCAAACATGTACATCAGCCTCCAAACATGTCATTTTTTGCAGCTTTTGGAGGCTGACGTACACGTTTTGGAGCGGGGCCGCACACGATCAGAATTGCGCCCGCACTCCGTCCACCACAAAGTTCGCCGCACTCAACAATTTTGAACTTTCTACGCAGTTCATCGGCTAAAAATTACCCTCGGCATACTTACCCGCTGCACGATGTTACTCTAGTTGCATTTGGCTAACTAAGCGGCTGCCGAGGACCCCGCCCGGCACCGTTACGGCATAGGAGGTTTCATGTTCGAGAAGCGGCTCTTCTCCCTGGTTCCGCAGGCAACGCCCTACATTATGGCAAGCGTCCTGTTTAAGTGGATCGCGCTCATGGCAAACATCACGGTGATGTGGATGCTTGCGCGCATCTTGGGCGGCATCGTCACGGACGGTCTTTCCGCCGCGCTCGCCGTCGATGCCCTCGCACAGGCGGCCTTGCCGCTCGCCGCCGCCATCATCGTGCGCGCCGCCTCCATCTACCTGGCCCAACGCGCCGGCGACAAGACCGCGTTCGAAGCCGTCCGCCGCGTGCGCTCGCTCGTCTACGACAAGCTCACCGCACTCGGCCCCTCCTACACCGAGACCGTCCCCACCGCCGAGGCCGTCCAGACCAGCGTCGAGGGCGCCACGCAGCTCCAGGTGTACTTTGGCGGCTACCTGCCGCAGCTCTTCTTTGCCGGCTTGGCACCCATCACGCTGTTTGTACTGCTCGTGGGCCAGGCGGGTCTTCCCGCCGCGCTGCTGCTCGCCTGCGTTCCGGTCATCCCCGTCTCCATCATGATGGTCATGCGCAACGCCAAAAAGATCGGTGCCGAGTACTGGGGCAGTTATGTCGATCTGGGCGGCATGTTCCTGGAGGCCGTGCAGGGTCTCACCACCCTTAAGGTCTACCAGGCCGATCGCAGCTGGCACGAGCGCATCAACGCCGAGTCCGAGCGTTTCCGCACAGCGACCATGCGCCTGCTGGTGATGCAGCTGCGCTCCATTTGCGTCATGGACCTGGTCGTCTATATGGGCGCCGCGCTCGGCATTATCGTGGCGGCGGTGCAGCTCGCCACGGGCAAGATTGGCTTTGAGGCTGCCTTCCT
>URIJ01000212.1 GCA_900547835.1 uncultured Collinsella sp. | reverse complement strand
GAAAGAGGGACCTCGTCTCCGACATTCTTAAACCCCAGACCACGGCCGAATGCAACCAACTGTCTGCCATTTCCATCGACGCAGAGGACAGCGCTGGTATTAATTCGTTTAACAATTTCCATGTGTCCCCCCCTAAACAGAACAAGGCTCCCGAAGCAGAATCCGACAATCAATGTCGACAGATGCTGCTTCAGGAGCCTTGCCTGAATATCACTCTGAGGACTAGTTTAAGCGAGCTAGTGCTAATGACCTCGAATAAACACTTCTAAACAGTTAAACGGTCGATATCTCCGTGTGAACGGTTTGGAGGCAGAGGGCGGCCCTATGCCTGCTGATAGTGCAGGTGCTTCTCGTCGATATCGGCCAGGTCGCGGTCGAGATAACGACGCGCAAGCCAGTTGGCCATGGGGAGGTTCTGGTCCAGGTAGTTACCGCACTCCTCGGGAGCGGCACCGGGGACATCGCCCTCAAAGCCGGCGACAAACTCGAACAGCTCACGCACGAGCGGCAGAATCTCCTCACTCGTCAGCTCACCAAACACGACGAGGTAAAAGCCCGTGCGGCAGCCCATGGGGCCAAAGTAGACAATGCGGCTCGACCACTCGGCATGATTGCGAAGGAACGTGGCACCCAGGTGCTCGATGGTGTGGCACTCGGCCGTGTTCATGACCGGCTCCTTATTGGGCGTGGTCAGGCGCAGGTCAAAGGTGGTGACGGCGGCGCCGGTCGCCGGATCGCGGTCGATGCGGCTCACATACACGCCGGGCTCAAGCAGCAGATGGTCAACGGAAAAACTCGCGATGCGCTCCATGGCAGGTCCTCTCGATAGTCAATTTGGGACGGGGCTCTTTTAGCTGGTTGGAATGGTCGCACCAATCATACCAGTCAAAAAAGCCCCGTCCCAAATGAGCTACCCGGGACGGGGATCAATGAGTTTTAAATCCCCGTCCCAGAAAAATCATTCTAGGTAATCTAGAAGGACTTTTCCGCTCTGGGGTCTGGCGCCGTTCCGACTAGATCTCGCGCACGCTTTGGCGCTCGACAAAATAGGTCGATACGGCCGTCTTGCAGGTATAGCTCTTGGGATTGCGGATGTTGCCCACCAGGCGGCGCACCGCGATCTCGCCCACCTCGTGCTTGGGAACGTGCACCGTGGTGAGCGGCGGGTTGGAAAAGGCACCCAAAGACAGATCGTCAAAGCCGATGATCGAGACGTCCTCGGGCACGCGAATGCCGTGCTCGTTCAGCGCGCGCATGGCACCCACGGCGAGCACGTCGTTCTCGGCAAAGAAAGCCGTCGGCAGGTCGTTGTGCGAGACGCTGTCGAGCCACGCGCCCATATCGCGATAAGCGCCCTCGAGCGTGGTGCCCAGCGTGACACGCCATGCCGGATTGGCCTCGAGGCCCGCATCCTCAAGCGCTTGGCGATAGCCGCGCTCGCGGTCCTTAAAGTTGCGGATGCGAAGGTCGCCCGCCAGATAGCCGATTTGCTTGTGACCTTTCTCGATAAGGTAGTCCACGGCACGCAGCACCGAATCGGTGTTGGCGATGACTACGGCATCGAAGTACTGGCGATCGCTCCAGCCGTCGAGCACAATCAGGTGGGCGGCAGCGTCGGCGAACAGGGCGTAGTCCTCCTCGCCCAGCTCGGTACCCATCAGCACGATGGCGGCCGACGGGTCGGCGATCAGGCCCTCGACCTGCGGGCGCACGGCGTCCAGGTCGCTAAAGTCGAGCGAGACAAAGCTCGTGCTCATGCCGTGGCGACGCGCCTGGCGCTCCACGCCCTCGATGACCGCGGGATGGAAGGTGCTCTCGTCCAGGATGGCGCCCGTCTTGCGCGCAAGCACAAACTGGATGCTCTCGAGCTGCGTCGACTGCTGATAGCCGAGCGACTGCGCGCACTCCAGGATGACCTTGGCGGTCTCCTCGCTCACGCTGCGCTTGCGGTTGAGCGCGTTGGACACGGTCGCAGGCGAAAAACCGGTGATGCGGCTGATTTCGCGGACACTTGCTTTGGCCATTGTTCCCCCTAGTAACGGTCGCGGTCGAGCATCGTGGCCTGACCGCCCCGTGACTCGACAACTAAACGACCGCAAATTCAATCTAAACAGAATAGTAAATGTTTAATAGCTAGTTTAGCCTGTTGTCAAGCGAAGCGACGCGACTATTCCCCCAACGGGCGTATTTACTCGGTAGCTTATTTGGGACGGAGCGCAGGAATCGTTTAGCCCAGGATGCGGGCCATGCGCGTCTTGAACTCGGTCAGGAAGCGCGGGGCGTCGACGGTCAGCGCCACAAGCGCGCTCTTGTCCGGATCGGACAGGCGGTGCTCGTCGCAGATGGTGCGGCCGCGGTACTCGCCCAGCAAGTCAACACGCAGGTTACAGCCGAGCGCACCCACGAGCGTGGGATCAATCGCCACGGCAACCGCCAGCGGATCGTGCAGCGCGCAGCCGCCCAGGTAGGGCGCGTTCATCTCGTACGAACCGATATAGTGCTCGACCATGCTCGCAAACGCGCAGCCCGCCATGGTGCCCGAGCCCGTCCAGCCGGCAACGTCGCGACGTGTGAGCACCACGCGGTGCGTCACATCCAGGCCCACCATGGTGAGCTTGCGGCCCGAGCGCAACACGGCGTCGGCAGCCTCGGGGTCGCTTGCCATGTTGGCCTCGGCGCCCGCGCTCACGTTGCCGGGCACGGTAAGGGCGCCGCCCATCACGACCACGCGGCCGATGGACATCATCGCCGCCGCATCGCGCTCCAGGGCAAGCGCCAGATTGGTGAGCGGGCCAGTCGCAACGTAGACCAGATCGGGACCATAGGTACGCGCGGCATCAATCAGGTAATCGACCGCCGCATTGCCGTCGGCCGACGTCGCGCCCACCGGCTCGTACGGCGAGGCAGGCACGCTTGCGCCGCCAATGCCGTTCTTGCCGTGGATGAGCGTGGTGGACGCCGGCGGCGTGTAGG
>URIJ01000211.1 GCA_900547835.1 uncultured Collinsella sp. | reverse complement strand
ATTGTGAGATGGAATACTGACCTCGCGAGAATCCATTCTCCTCCAAGGGTAGGCTTGCTAAGACAGCCAAGGCCACCGCAAAACCGCCAGGTACTTTTGCGGTGGCCTTTCTGGTTGGCGCCGCTTGCCGGCCACCGCAAATGTGCTTGGTGCGATCGTGGTGGTTACGCCACGGTCACGGCAACCTGGGCGTAGCGGCTGCAGGGGCGCTCGGCGCGTGTCTGCACGGTAAGGGTGAGCACAAAGCGGTCGCCGGGCTGCGCGTCGGCGGGCACGATAAAAGCGGTGCTCACCGTGCATTCTTGCCATAGCGAAAGATCCTGCGTGCCTGCATAGCTCGACGGGTCCTCGGCGACATCCCAATGTGCATCAAAGCCTCTGCCGTCGGGGTCGACGATGGCCGCTGCAAGGACGACACGCTCACCGGCTGCGGCGCTGCGGTCGGCCGTGACCTCGGCAACATGTGCCGGATGCGAACACGCTGCCGGATCATGGGCGCACCATTGCGCGCGGGCGGCAAAGTCTTCCTGATAGGCGCGCAGGTAGGGATTGGGGTTGCCGTCTATGGGTGTGCCGATGGCGGCAAAACCGGCGGGTGCGTCCGAGTCGGGGTGACCGTCGAGGAACATGCGGCCGAGCAGCGTGTCGAAGCTGCGGTCATCGATACCGCGCAGGCCAAACGGCAGTAGTGGAATGTAGGTCATGCTGTCGCCTTCGGCCATAAAGTCGCCGCGCTCAAACTGCATCGCGGGCATGCCTTCTAGACCCCAATCCAGACGGGCATGCTTGCCAAACTGAAAGCGCTCGGGCTCGTTTTCGTAGACCTTGCCATCGCCATAGAGCATATAGCGCGCCATGAGGGAGCCGTTGCCCTGCGTGAGATTCTGCTCGGGCCAAGGAGCCTGAAACAGCGGCAGCGAATCGGGCTGCGCCATCTTGGCGTCGACATAGCCGCCATACATATAGGGCACACGCCAAAAGACGAGCTCGGGAAAGAGCTCGCGTCCATGGTCGAGCCATGAGTTGTCCTGCCCTATGCCATCGGCAACGCCCATCACGCGCACCTTCCGATAGACCCGCTGCTGCACGGCGGGCCATTCGGGCGTGGCGCGATAACGCTCGGCAATGCTCATGAGGGCGCGAACAATGGTGTTCATGCCACCCCAGCTGAGCAGCCATAATGTACGCGGATCATCATCCAAAATCGCCTGCGCAATTACGCGAGACCCCTCAGTTTCCTCAGTCACATCACCCTCAAAGGCAACATTTCCCACAAAGGTGCGCTCGATCATCTGGGCAGGCGTGGGATACGGCGGCTCACCGGCAGCGTCCGCATTCGCCTGCAGCTGCGGCCAAGCCTGGACATATTCATTACTCCAGAGACTCTCAATCCAATGCTCGGGAAACGGTCGATACTCACGAAGCTCCCCGGCCAGCGGATCGGGCTCATGAGGCACAACAGCCCACTCGTAAGAGCGACGCCCCTTAGTCCGCCAATGCGAATTCACCTCGCCGAGCGTATGGACGCCATCGCCAAGAAAGTGATACTGCGAAGCCGTATACACCACAGCCTGAACATCAAGCACATTAAGATACAGAGCCAAATGAACGAGTGAGTTCATATCGTCGACTTCCATATCAGTAGTAACAATCACCCGAGTTAACTCTTGGGACATAGGAACAGCTCCAATCAAAATCAATTCAGCCAGTTACGCGCAAGGCAAGACGGGACCCACGCCCCCATCGCCGCCGACCCGGCGTGCTGCCGGAAGCGCTCGTCCAGCGTTTCGAACAACGTTAACTTAGGGGCCCTGACCTTTAGTTTTGTAAACATTCCGCAGCGCGGGTCCCACTTATCCGATGCTCCGAAGGAGCAGGATAAGCGGGACCCATGCGCGAGGACGTTTACAAAACTAAAGGTCAGGGCCCCCGATGGGATGGCTACCTCGAAACTCTGGCCGACCACTCCCAGCAGCCCACCGGCTCGCCGTCGATGAGTACGTTGCCCCCGTCGAAGTCTTGATAACACAGGTCGTTGAATTGGTGGATCCACACGCCGTGGTTGAACGTCTTCTTAGGCGAGCCATCGGCCTCGCGATAGCGCCCGGTCAGGTCCTCGACATGACTAAAGTAGGTGAGGTGCACGTTGGCTCCGGCGTCACGCAGACGCGCCGTGAGCGGCAGCACGGTTTGTTGCGGAGACACGAGCTCGTCACCCTTGGAGTGCGTAAACCACAGTGGCGTCTTGGCGAGCGCGGCTACGTCCTCGTCGGTGGCGTTGTACCAGGGGGCACAGCAGGGAAGGCCGGCGGCGAAGAAATCGGGGTAGTCGGCGCACAGACGCAAGGTCATAAAGCCGCCGTTGGAAAGACCGGCGACCACGATGCGGTCGGTGTCGATGCGGTCGGCGTGCTCGGCGACGAACTCGTCGATGAGCGCCTTGAGCACGGGGGAGTAGATGCTCTGGTTGGAGCGGCCGAGTTGCTCGATGCCGTTGTCCATCCAAAACGTGGGAGACTGCGGCACGAGCACCCAGGCAAAGCCGCCAAAGTAGCGCTGGATCTGACGCTGCGAGAGGGCTGTCACACGGTTGCCGATATAGGCGCGCGTGGCGCCTTCGCCCTGCGTGGAACCCTTGCCTTCGCCGGCGCCGTGCAGGTACACCACGAGCGGGGCCTTTTGGGGCACGACCGTGTCCTCAGGCGCAAAGGGATTGAAGCAGGCCGAGTCCTCTGCCTTAAAGCTGGGCTCAAAGAAGCCGTACTCGAGCGCGATGCCATCAATGGCGGTCTTTTGTACGGCATTGCTCCAGCCCTTGAGCGCGGGGCAGATGTCGCCGCGACAGGTATCGAAGACCAGGCCGCAGGTGGGGTCGTCGCCGTCGTTGCCGGGAAGAGCCGCGAGCTGCGTGATGCGCAGCTGGTCATCGAGCATGCGCGAGCCCAGGACGCTGCCTTCGATCTTTTTGGTCAGGCGCTGCTCGGCAACCTCGAGT
>URIJ01000210.1 GCA_900547835.1 uncultured Collinsella sp. | reverse complement strand
CCGAGGACGTTCCGGAGAGAAGTCCCCGTCCCGCCCCCGGATTCCCGGTGGGAGTTCTAGACCTTGTCGGCCTTAGTACATACCGCCGCCCTGCTGACCAGCGGTAGCAGCAGCGATAGCGTCCTCAAGCTGAGTGTTTTTGGGCACATCGGAGACGGTGGCCTCGGTGATGAGGATCAGGCTGGCGACAGAAGCAGCGTTCTGCAGGGTGACGCGGCTGACCTTGACGGGGTCGAGGACGCCCATCTCGATCATGTCGCCCCACTCGCCGTTGGCAGAGTTGAGACCCTGGCCGGCGGGCAGCTCGGCAACCTTGTCGACCACGACAGCGCCCTCAAAGCCAGCGTTCTTGGCGATGGTAGCGACCGGAGCGGTCAGAGCCTTCTTGACGATATCGACGCCGATCTTCTCCTCGGGGTCGTCAAGCTCAACGGCGTCGAGCGCAGGAGCAGCGTCCATGAAGGCGACGCCGCCACCGGCGACGATGCCCTCCTCGACAGCAGCGCGGGTAGCCTGCAGGGCGTCCTCGACGCGATGCTTGATCTCCTTGAGCTCGGACTCGGTAGCAGCGCCGACCTTGATGACGGCAACGCCACCGGAGAGCTTGGCCAGGCGCTCCTGGAGCTTCTCGCGGTCGAAGTCAGAAGTGGTGTTCTCCATCTCGCCCTTGATCTGAGCGATACGAGCGTCGATGGCCTCCTTGGAGCCAGCGCCGCCGACGACGACGGTGTTGTCCTTGGAGATGGTGACGGACTTAGCGGTACCGAGCATATCGGCGGTAATGTCAGCGACCTTCACGCCCAGCTCGTCCAGGGCAGCCTGGCCACCGGTGAGGACGGCGATGTCCTCGAGGATGCGCTTGCGGCGATCGCCGTAGCCCGGAGCCTTGACGGCGCAGACGTTGAGGGCGCCACGGATCTTGTTGAGGACCAGGGTCGGCAGAGCCTCGCCGTCGATGTCCTCAGCGATGATGAGCAGGCCACGGCCAGCGCGCTGGACAGCCTCGAGAACGGGCATGATGTCCTGAACGCTGGAGATCTTCTGGTCGGTGATGAGGATGTACGGATCCTTCATCACGGCCTCCATGCGGTCGTTGTCCGTGACGAAGTAAGCGGAGACATAGCCCTTGTCGAACTGCATGCCCTCGACGGTGTCGATGGTGATGTCGAACGTCTGGGAATCCTCGACGGTGATGACGCCGTCCTTGCCCACGACCTCCATGGCCTCGGCGATCTTCTCGCCGACCTCGGGGTCACCGGCGGAGATGGTACCGACGGAAGCGATCTGCTCCTTGGTCTCGACCGGCTTGGCCTGCTTCTTCATCTCGGCGACGGCGGCGTTGACGGCCTTGTCGATGCCGCGACGGATGGCCAGCGGGTTGGCGCCAGCGGCGACGTTGCGCAGACCGTCGTTGACGATGGCTTGAGCGAGCAGGGTTGCGGTGGTGGTGCCGTCACCCACGGTGTCGTTGGTCTTGGTGGCAACCTCCTTCACCAGCTGAGCGCCCATGTTCTCGATGTTGTCCTCGAGCTCGATCTCCTTGGCGACGGAAACGCCGTCGTTGGTGATGGTCGGGGCACCGAACGTGCGCTGCAGCGCAACGTAGCGACCCTTGGGGCCCATGGTGACGGTAACGGCGTCGGCCAGAGTGTTGACGCCCTTGGCAAGCTTAGCGCGGGCATCGGTGTTGAACGTAATGTTCTTTGCCATGGTAGGTAATCCTCCAAAAGAAATGTGACTCGCGTCGCCGCTTCCGAGTCCTATGCGGCGGGCGCGTTCAAAGACGAATCAGAGATTCTGACGAGACTAGGCCTCGACGATAGCGTAGATGTCGTCGGCGCGCATCAGCAGATACTTCTCGCCGTCGACCTTGACCTCGTTGCCACCGAACTTACCGTAGATGACAACGTCACCGACCTTGACGTCCATGGGGATGCGCTCACCCTTGTCGTTGACCTTGCCGGCACCAACGGCAACGATGGTGCCGCGCTGCGGCTTCTCCTGGGCGTTGCTGGCGATATACAGACCAGAAGCGGTCTTCTGCTCGGCCTCGTCGGGCTTGACCAGAACACGATCTGCAAGCGGCTTCAAAGACGACATGCTTGTCTCCTCCTTTTTGGGCCGCGTGGTTATGCCACGCGAATTAACCCTTTTTGTTTGCGTACGCGTTGAATGGTACCCACGAATGGCGGGTTATACAACACGGAGTCAAAAAATCTTATTTTTTGGCACTTAGATTTTCTGAATGCCGGGGGATAACTTAGCAGTGGCTCCCGTGTGGCTCCGGAGGGGCGGGGCATAAGGTTTCCTGCTCGGGCAGTCCTGCTCGCACGAAGGCCACATTAAGTGGCCTTCGGCTCGTGCGGAACTCGCGATAAACCTTATGCCCCGCCCCTCCGGAGCCACACGGGAGCCAGGTTAACTAATTCGGACCCGGCATTCAGAAAAGTCAGTGCAGCAAAATGGCGATGCGGATGGTGCGAATAAGAAAGGGACACGTTGCTGAAACGTGCCCCTTATGAGTGGGGTATGAGGTTAGCGCTCGTAGATTAAGTTGCCCGCCAGGTAGGTGGCCTGAACCTTGGTGGCTTGCAGCTCTTGGGGGTCGATGGTGAGTGGGTTTTGGTCCAGGACTACCAGGTCGGCGTATTTGCCGGGTTCCAGGCTGCCGAGGTTTTGCTCGTCGCCTGCCGCGTAGGCGCTGCCCAGGGTGTAGTTGCGCAGGGCTGTTGCTGCATCGATGCGCTCGCTCGGTAACCAGCCGCCCTCGGGCCAGTGGCTTTTGGGGTCCTGGCGCGTGATAGCCGTGTAGAGCACGTTCATGCTGGTAACAGCTGTGATAGGGCTGTCGGTACCGAAGGCTTGGCGAATGCCGCGCTGCTTATAGGTCGCAAACGGCCACATGATGCGGCTGCGCTCCAGGCCCAGATCGCGCTCGGGGCCGCCCGGGTCGAGTGTAATATGACAGGGCTGGCTCGAGGCAACGACGTTAAGCTTGCGTAGACGATCGATGTC
>URIJ01000209.1 GCA_900547835.1 uncultured Collinsella sp. | reverse complement strand
CTCCTGGTTGAGCTCAAGACGGCTGGAGCAGTACACGACCTCCTTGCCAGGATGCTTGGCGCGCACGGTATCGGCGAGCATCTTAGAGGTGACACCCGGAATGGGCATCTCGCCAGCCGAGAACACATCAATCAGCAGCAGTTTATCGGCATTGGCAAATGCATCGGCAAAGTCGTCGCACAGGGCCTGCAGGCGCGAATAGCGGTGCGGCTGGAACACGACGTCGACATGCTTGTAGCCCAGCGAAGAGGCAGCAGCGAGCGTCGCCTTGATCTCGGTGGGATGATGGCCGTAATCGTCAACCACCGTGATGCCGTCGATATCGCCCACGTGGGTAAAGCGACGGCGGACGCCCTCAAAGCTCGAGAGCGCCTTGGCGGCGGCGTCGATGTCAAGGCCCAGGACATGGGCGACGGTGAGCACCGCCGTGGCGTTGAGCATGTTGTGGCGACCGGGATTGCTCTTGATCTCCACGGCATGCTCAGTGCCGTCCTCAAAGCGAACGATAAAGTCACTCTGGATGCCTTTGACATCCGGGTGCATGCAGACGATGTCGTTGCTCTCGGAAAAGCCGTAGGAAAGCACGTGACGGCCCGTCGACTTGGCGAGCTCGACCAGATGCGGGTCCTCACCGCAGACGATGACGGTGCCGTCCTCGCCCACCAGGCTCATGAATTTGGCGAAAGTTGCCTCGATCTCCTCGATACCCGAGTAGTGATCGAGGTGGTCGGCCTCGACGTTGGTCACAATGACCACGTTGGGGTTCAGGAACAGAAAGGAGCTGTCGGACTCGTCGGCCTCGGCGACAAAGTAGTCGCCCGAGCCGTTCTTGCCGTTCGTGTCATAGCCCTCGACGATGCCGCCGATCAAGAAGCTCGGATCCAGGCCCATGCGGTCGAGCATGGTGGCGCACATCGAAGACGTGGTGGTCTTGCCATGCGTGCCGGCAACAGCGACGGTGGTGTAGCCGTGGCCCAAAGCAGAGAGCATCTTGGCACGGGGCCACACGGGAATACCAAGCTCGCGAGCGCGCACGAGTTCGGGGTTGGACTCCGGAATAGCGGTGGAGACAACAACCACGTCGGGCTTGACCTCGTCGATCGTGGCGGCCTCATGGCCCACATGCACCTTCACACCAGCGCGGGTAAGCTGGCGAATATAACGTGACGTCTTAAGGTCGGAGCCGGTAACGGCATAACCGCGCTCGTGAAGAACGAGGGCGATGCCACTCATGCCGGCGCCGCCGATACCGATAAAGTGGGCGCTCTTAAACTCGGGCGCGGAGGTTGCAGTCTGGGAATCAGCCATGTGCTCGTGTACTCCTTGCGTAAACACTGCCTGTAACCCGTTAACTGTACCGCACCTACCGCATCAGCGCGAGGGCGACCGACGATATCCCGTCTAACTAACGCAAACCCTCTACCGCATCCGCCAGAAGAGCGGCGGCCCTATCCTGAGCCAGACCACGCGCCGCCTGACGCATGGCGTCGCGTGCCGCCGCGTCATCGACCAGGTGCAGCAGCTCATCGGCAAAGGCAGAACCGTCGATATCGGCATCGGCGCAGAGCACGCCGGCCCCGGCGTCGACCAGATAACGGGCATTGGTGGTTTGGTGGTCGGCCGTCGCATGCGGGTACGGCACGAGCACCGAAGGCACGGCGAGCGCAGCGATCTCGGCCACGCTCGATGCGCCCGAACGCGAGAGCACCAAATCGGCAGCAGCCAGCATATCGCCCATGTTGTCGATGTAAGGCTGGACGCGGTAACGCTTCGCCTCCTCGGGCGTCAGCGCCAAAGCGCGCTCGGTCTCCTCAAAGCCGTCGGCACCCGTCGAATGCAACACATAGAGGTTCTTGCGCGAAAGCAGCTCGTTTTTGAGCGAAACCACGCGCTCGTTGAGGTGCTGGGCGCCAAGTGAACCGCCAAAGACGAGCAGCAGCGTAGCGTCCTCGGGAACACCAAGTGACTTGCGGCCGCGAGCGCGATCGCCCTCGATCACCGAGCGACGTACGGGGTTGCCGGTCATGAGCACGTGGTCAGGGTCACCTTCGCGCTCAAAGACCGAACGCGCTGCCGGCACCGAGATGCACACGCGGGCGGCGTGGGAGTTCATCATCTTGTTGGCCAGGCCCGGAACAGAGTTCTGCTCATGCAGCAGATACGGAACGCCCGCGCCCTTGCACCACCCCAGCAGCGGAACCTCGACATAGGCACCAAAACCAATGGCGGCATCGGGCTTGCCGACCTTTGAGAAATGACTGGCGAGCGCACGCTTGGCTTTGTTGACACGCCACAGCGAGGTCAGCGCCGTCCAAGGACGGGAGCGGTCGAAGCCCGTGACCGTAATGGGCACAAAATCAAACCCAGCCTCGGGGACCAGACGACCCTCGAGCTTGCGCGACTGGCCCACGAACACAACGTGGTGGCCACGGTCACGCAGTTCTTCGGCCAAGGCGAGCGCGGGGTTGATGTGTCCTGCCGTGCCGCCGGCTGCAATAGCAACGGTCATTTTATCGGTCATGGTAGTCCCTTCGTACACGCGGTCCCTGGTCGTCGGTACGCAGACGCGCCGACGGGTCCGAGTTCAAATCGATTCGATTATATCCGCCGCCCGCGTTGCGAGGGCTGGGGCGCTGAGGACGACCTTGCGGCGCCGTTCGCTGACGCGGACGGGCTGCCGGCTCGGTCGCAGAGCCATCCAGGACGGTAAAGCCGTTACGCGAAGATCGCTCGCCGCGCACGTGGGGCACGCCGGCGGTACTCTCATCCATAACGGCAAAGCTCTCGCGGCGGCGGTCATACTCATCGCGGCGGGCGCTCTCGTACGAAACGCGCAGGATCAACCCGGCAAGCATGAGCGACACAATAATCGACGAACCGCCGTAGCTAATAAACGGCAACGGTTTGCCCGTCATGGGAAACACGTTGAGGATGCCCAGCGCGTTAATCAAAAACTGCACTGCGAGAATGACCGCGGAGCCAGACGCCATGAGCGCGCCCCGGCGATCGGTCGCCTGCTCGGCAATGCGAAACGCCGAGTAGATCAGCATCGCAAACACCAAGAAGAACAGCACGGTTCCGA
>URIJ01000208.1 GCA_900547835.1 uncultured Collinsella sp. | reverse complement strand
CTGAACGACCACGCGGCCGATTTCCTTCTCGACGTCGCCGTAGTGGCCTGCCGGCGGCATGTGGACATTGGCCTTGAACGCCTCGGGATAGGCATCCTGGAAGTTCTCGAGCGCAGCGGTCCAAGCAAGCGGGCACACGATGTTGACGTTGATGCCGTCCTTGCCCCACTCGTTGGCGGCAACGCGGGTCAGGCCGCGGATGCCCTCCTTGGCGGCAGCATAGCTGCACTGGCCATAGTTGCCAAACAGGCCGGCGCCCGAGGCAAAGTTGACCACGGAGCCCTTGGTCTCCTTCAGGTGCGGATAGGCCTTCTGCATGTACAGATAGGTAGCATACAGACCGGAGTAAATGGCCAGGTTAAACTGATCCATGGTGTGGTCGGCGATCGTCACGCCCGAAGCGCTGGCCTGAGCATTGTTGACGACGGCGTCGATGCGGCCGAACTCCTCAATGGCCTTGTCGATGACGTTCTGGACGACGGCCTCGTTGTCCTGACCAGCCGAGACATCGGCCTGAACAGGCAGAACCTTGACGCCGTACTCGGCCTCGAGAGACTCCTTGGCGGCCTCGAGCTTGGCGACGTTGCGGCCGGTGATGACGAGGTTCGCGCCCTCCTTGGCAAATGCGATATCGATGCCGTAGCCGATGGAGCCAGCGGAGCCGTCCTTAAGCGTGGCCTTGCCGCCGCCGGTAACGATCACGGTCTTACCAGTGAAAAGTCCCATACAAAGTCCTTTCAAATCGCGACGGGCCTGCCCGTCGACTGCGCGCATCCAACTTCACGCGCCAAAAGCTGAAATGCAACTTTAGCGGGTTCAAGTGAAAAATAAAGCCCATGGCAGGCGAACGGCGCAACGTCTTTCGGCGAAGGGATTGTCAAGTACAAACTGGATAAAGTGGCCGAGTTTTTGCTATCGACGCGAGCCATCGAACACGTTTTGAAACTTTGCTGCAGCGCGCGGGATGTCGACGCGAGACTTTATCATAGGGTGACAAACAACGATGAGGAGCACATGCCTATGACAGACGAGCTGGACCCCCAGACTCAACAGCATATTGATGATTCCGCAGACGTCACCGCAGATGCTGACGCTGTGACCTGCGATGATATTGACCTCGACGACCCATTCTTGGACGAAAGCGCTACGGCGGAAACCCCTGGCGCCGAAGATGCAGACGAGCAAAACGACGATGCGCCCGCTCAGGACGACCACCCCGTACAGGATGCTGCTCCGCAAGCTGCGGGCCCTATCGAGGTTTCTTCGGAAGAAGAGCTCGACGCCGTCATGGACTCCATGATGGATGCCGTCAAAGCGATGAAGAACGCTGTCGCCGATGCCGATGTCGACGCCGAGGAAGAGGAAGCCGCCGAGGCCGCCTCGACGTTTGTGCCCGGCGAGACCCCGGTTGCCGACCAGGGCAGCACCATGCCCTCGTTCCTGCAACTCGAGCACCCCACGATCGGCGCCGACGCGGTCGACCCGCACGCAGCGGGCTTTTCCGTAATCGAAGGCGGCACCGGCAATATTGCCGCGCCGCAGACTGCCGATATGAATGCCGCCGAGGCCGCGCACCCGACCACCTCGCATTCCCCCGCCACGAGCCGCGACCTGGGGAGCGCCGTCTCAAACACCGCTAACGCCGTGGGCACTTTTATCGCCCAGGGCGCGTCGGCCATGCGCGAGATGAACGCCGCCAAGAAGGCACTCGCCGATGCCCGCGCCCATTTAGCCGAGCTTGAGCAGCGCATCGCCGACCAGGCAGAGGAGCTCGAGACGCGCCAGGACATCGCAGGCCGCTACGATCGGATCATCGCCGATCAACGCCAGGCGATTGCCGCGGCACAAAAGACCGCTGCGGCAGGTGAAATTAACCGTGACGCCCATGCCGCCAAAGCGACGGAGCTCAAGGGCCAGCTCGAGCAAATGAAGGCAGAGGACGATGCGACCGAGCTCCGCCTGAAGGCTGCACTCGACGCCGTGGAAGCCCGCGAGGCGAGCTCGCGCGAGACCGGCAACCGCCTCGTTCGTCGACTCGAAGATTCCAAGCGCATCCGCGACAAAGTGAAGGCTGAGCGCGATACCGGTGTCGCCGCCGCACGACAAACTGCCGATGCTACGCGAGCACAGCTCGAGACCTTGCGTCGCGAGTATGCCGAGCTGCAGCGCAACCCTTCGGCAAATCCCGCCAATTACACCGTGCGCACCAGCGAGCTGTCTATGCAAATCTCCGACGCTGCCGACGCCCTGCGCGAGGCCGAGGAAGACATTCCGCGTGTGACCGCCGATCTTGAGCATTCACTTGCCGCCGCCGAGCAGGCCGTCGAGCAGGCACAGGCCCCCATCGCCGACGCTAAACGCGCGCACCAGGCCGTAACGGCTGAAGCAGATGCCGCGCGCGACGAGCTGCAGTCCGCAAAAACTGCCGCCGCGACGCGCCAGCGCGAGCTGCGCGAAAAGATCGCCACACAGGACAAGGCACGCCGCGAGCAAGAGCAGGCCATCGCAAACGCCCGGGCAGATGCCGCGCATGCGCAGTCGATTATCGAGCAGGCGACCGAGGTACACGACCACCCAGAGATCACTGAGTCGCTTGCAGGATCCTTGGCCCGAGACGAAGCCGAACACGCCGAGACCGAACGAGAAGTCGCCCAGCTCGAGGCCACCGAGGACGCGGTGCGCGAGCGCACCCGCGACTCACGCATCAAATTCACCGGCGCCATCGTCTGCATCATCGCCGCAATCCTGGTGATCATCCTAGTCTGGCTGTTCGCGAGCAAGTAAACCAGCCGCCAAAAAACGCTCAACGCAGTTGCGGTGAGATAGTTCCTGTTTAGCCCAAAAAGGCCAATTCAAGAACTATCTCACCGCAACTTATTTAGATCGACGCAAGGCAACCTACCCCTGTTGCACCAAACTCTTGACATAAGGAGTGTCCCCAGGTGCCGGCACAAAAGGAACGTCCCCAAGTGCCAACAACGGCGACGCCGAGGTTTGGCGAAGTCAGCGAAAACCCGCCAGAGCGAGCAAGGTGCCTTGAAACAAGGCGGCATTGACCTTCTGGTCATGCCGCCGAAGTTGAAAGGCAGATTGCCGCTC
>URIJ01000207.1 GCA_900547835.1 uncultured Collinsella sp. | reverse complement strand
GGCAAGGCATGACCAGAAGGTCTATGCCTTGCCTTTTTCATGCCAACTTGTTCGCCCTGGATGGCGCTCGCTGACTGCGCCAAGACATCAATGGCTACGTGGTTCAAGAGGCGGCGGTGCTGTTGCTTGATTTTTTGTAGTTAAAGAGGCCCGTTTCCCTTGGTTGGGGAAACGGGCCTCTTTTTGTCTCTGGGCTTGTGGATTGGTGAAGGCAGAATGCTCTGTCGGCTATTTTGAGTTCTTGATGCGGCGTGTGGCTGTGGCGGTTATTCCGAGTCCCATGGCGGCGATTCCTGCGAGTGCGATTGCGCTCGGCGCTGCGTCGCCCGTGTTCGCGAGCTTGCCGTCGGTCGTATCTGCTTGCTTGGTGGAGCTCGAAGGAGCGTATTTGCCGGTCGCGGACGAGCCGGTGGGCTGTGTCGCCTCGGCCGGCTGCGCTGAGCCGGCGGGCGGTGTCGTCTCGGTCGGTTGCGTTATCTCGGGCGAGGTGGCCTTGTCTGCCGCGGCTTTCGCCTCTTCGTATGCCTTGCGGGCGTCGTCATAGGCCGTTTGCGCTTTTTTCAAATTGTCGAGGAGCGCATCCCGCTTGGCTGTTTCTCCGTCGAGATGGGTTTTATTAAACTCTACTTCGCTTTCAAAGAAATAAATCCGTCTTTTATGATTTTCGAGGCGCATTCGGCAGCGGGCAATCTTTTCTTCACAATATTTTTCTTCCGATTCTGCATCTGTGATCGCCAGTTGGAGCTGCCTAATAGTTTCGCCAGAAGCCCTGTTGGCGATTGCCTTATTTAATTCTGCCTCAAGGCCGCTTGTCCGGTTGCGGGCCTCATCGTATTTGGCTTGGGCTGCATTGACGTTCGCTTGCATGGTAGGAAGGGATTCCTTATATGTGGCGGCTTGCGCCAAATAAGTGTCGTAGTGCTCTTGAAAAACGGCAATTTTACCATTGATTTCCGCAATTTTCTCGGGACTTGCGGCGTCTTTTGCGGCTTCGAGGTTTTTGAGCGCTTCCTGCATGGCTGCATACGCTTTTTCTTTTGCGGCGGCCGCATCTTCCGTCTGCAAGGCAACTGCACCGGTGGGGGAACTGGTTTCTGCCGCGATCGCCGTTGCGGGGGCGATTCCCGCGACAAGTGCCGCGGAAAGGGCGATGCCCACAGTTGCTCGTCTTGCTCTTCTTGCGAGAATGTCGTTCATCTCGGCACCTCATTTCAAGGGTCGGCGACTAACTTGGTAGCACTAATGTAAGTATACCAAGTGGTCGACCCGACACTGGCTGGGTGTGCGCGTGCCTCTCCGCTTCTTTGGAAACCGAACCCCATTAGAAATGACGAGTTGTTTACGCTTCTTTTGGGGTGGCGGTACTATCATGGTTCGAATTGAATGTGGATGATGATAGGGAGCGCCTATACATGATTGAGTTGCTCAGGCGTTTTGGTGGTAAGTTTCGCCGATATATGGTGATCGGCCCTGCGTGCAAGTTGATCGAAGTGATCTTTGACCTGCTGACGCCGCTGGTGATTGCCCAGATGATCGATAAGGGCATTGGCTCGCACGACGTGGACGCCGTCGTCCACTACGGCATGGTGCTTGCCGCCATGGCTGTGATCGGCATCTCGTTTACGCTCGTCTGCCAAAAGATGGCGGCGCTCACCTCGCAGGGCATGGGCACCGATATCCGCGGTGCGCTCTACCAGCACATCAACAAGCTGAGCTATGCCGAGCTCGATCGCTTTGGCACGCCGTCGCTCATCACGCGCATCACCAACGACGTCAATCAGGTGCAGCTCGCCGTGGCGCTGGGCGTGCGCATGCTCATCCGCTGGCCTTTCCTGGCGGTGGGCTCCATGGTTGCGGCCCTTGCCATCGACCTTAAGCTCGGCATTATCTTTTTGATTTGCACGCCCGCGATCGGCCTGGTGTTTTGGTTTGTCATGGCGCGCTGCATCCCGTACTACAAGCAGCTGCAGGCAAAGCTCGACCGCATCGCACTTATCTGTCGCGAGGGGCTTTCGGGCGCCCGCGTGGTCCGTGCGTTTGTGCGCGAAGATCACGAGCGTGAGCGTTTTGCCCAAGCGGCTGACGATCAGGCGCATGTCGCCATCGCGGTGGGCAAGCTCTCGTCGATTCTTAATCCCGTTACGTTTCTTGTGATGAACCTGGGCGTGTGCGCCATCCTGTGGGTGGGTGGCATTCAGGTCAACGTGGGCGAGCTCACACAGGGCCAGGTCATGGCGTTTGTGAACTACATGACGCAGACGCTCACCTCCATCGTATATGTCGCCAACTTGGTCGTGGTCTTTACCAAGGCGAGCGCCAGCGCGTCGCGTATCAACGAGGTGCTCAATTGCGTGTCGAGTATTGCCGACGAGGGCAACCAGCCGGTCGCCCTGCCCGAGCCAAGTGCGGCGGGCGTCGCTGCCCCGGTCTCCGCGCTGAGCTTGAGCCATGCGAGCTTCTCCTTTGGTGCGGGTGCGGCCAACGCCGTCAACGACGTGACCCTGGAGCTGCCGCTGGGCAAGACGCTCGGCATAATCGGCGGCACGGGCAGCGGCAAGTCCACGCTCGTCTCGCTCATTCCGCGCCTGTACGACGCGGGCGTCGGCAGCGTAAGCGTAATGGGTACCGACGTGCGCACTTGGCCGCTCGACCAGCTGCGCCATGTGGTCGCGACCGTCCCGCAGCGCGCGTCGCTCGTGAGCGGTACGATCCGCAGCAACCTGACCTGGCGTGACGAGTCGGCAACCGACGAGGAGCTCTGGGCGGCGCTCGACATGGCGCAGGCGAGCGAGTTCGTGCGCAACAAGCCGCAGGGGCTCGATGTCCCGGTCGAGGCGGGCGGTAAGAACTTCAGCGGTGGCCAACGCCAGCGCCTGACCATCGCGCGCGCCCTGGTGGGCTCGCCTCAGATATTGATCATGGACGATTCTGCCTCGGCGCTCGACTTTAAGACCGACGCGGCGCTTCGCCATGCCATTCGCGAGCGCAGCATGCGCGGCGCTGCCGAGGGCGGGTTGCCGCTGACGACCGTCATCGTGAGCCAGCGCGTCTCGACCGTGCGCGATGCCGACATGATTTGCGTACTCGACCACGGCTCGGTTGCGGGCCTGGGCACGCATGACGAGCTGTACGCGACCTGCCAGCTCTATCGCGAGATCTGCCAGTCGCAGCTGCGCCGCG
>URIJ01000206.1 GCA_900547835.1 uncultured Collinsella sp. | reverse complement strand
CAATGCGGCCAAAGGCAGAAGGAAGCACGATCTTGGAGACGACCTGCCACTTGGTAGCGCCCAGGCCGTACGCGCCCCAACGGATATAGCGCGGAACGGCGCGAATGGCTTCTTCGGTGGTGCGCATGACGATGGGAAGCATCAAGAGCGCGAGCGCCAGAGCGGCCGAGACCATCGAAAGGCCCAGGCCCATAGCCTCGACAAACAAGGCGTAGCCAAACAGGCCCATAACGATGGAGGGCACCGAGGCCAAAGCGTCAGCAGCGTAGCGAATGAGCTCGACGACCTTGCCCTGCTTGGCGTACTCGGCCAGATAGACGGCTGCCAGCACAGCGATCGGCGTGCAGATAAGCATGGCGAGCGCCGTCACGTAGACGGTCGAGACGATCGTGGGCCAAATTCCGCCCTCGGCGTTGACGCCCTGGGGCCAACCGAAGATAAAGTCGAGCGAGATGTGTGGCAGGCCGTTGATGACCACGTAGGCGATGATAGCGACCAGCACCAGCGTGGTGATGTAGGCAGCGGCACGAAACACGCCAAGCATGATCTTGTTGGACAGGTCCTTGTTGATGCGGCCCTTCTTGCCGTGGGAAAGGGCACGCTTGATGCGCTCGCGCGACGAGGTCGTATCGACCATCGTGTCAACGGAATCGGACATAGCCTACCCCCTCTTCTTCTTGGAAATCAGACGGACGATGCCCACCAGCATGGCGGAGATGATAAACAGGACCACGCCCATGCCGAACAGAGCCGAGCGGTGCAGGCCCGAGGAATAGCTCATGTCGAGCGCGATCTGGCTCGTGAGCGTCGAGATGGGGCTCGCAATGCTGTCGGGAATAACCGGAGCGTTACCCACGACCATGAGCACGGCCATGGTCTCACCGATGGCACGGCCCATACCCAGCACGATGGCATCAACGATACCCAGTTTGGCGGCAGGTAGCACGACCTTATAGATGGTCTGCCACTTAGTAGCACCCATGGCATACGATGCCTCGCGAATGCCCATGGGAATGGAATTGAGGGCATCGATGGTGAGCGTGGTGATGGTGGGGACGATCATGATGGCGAGCACGAACCACGCCGTCAGTGCACCAAAGCCAAGGCCGCCGGTCAGCTGCGCGATAAACGGGCGGATGATGATCATGCCGAAGAAGCCGTAGATGATGGAGGGGATGCCCGCCAGCAGGTCGACGGCAGGGCTGATGAGCTTGCGCACGCGCTTGCTGGCAATCTCGACCAGGTAAACGGCCGTACCCACGCCCAGCGGCACGCCCATGGCGAGCGCACCGACGGTCACCAGACCCGAGCCGGCAAGCAGCGACAAGATGCCGTAGTGGCCCTCGGAAGGCGCCCACGTAAAGCTAAAGAAGTCCGCCAGACCGATGTCAGTAAAGACGGGCAGCGCCGAGTACGTGGTAAAGACAAAAATCAGGATGACGGTAACGACCGCCAAGAACGCGCAGGCAAAGAAGATCCACTGCAGCGCCTTCTCCTTGATATAGGTACTGCGCGATACGAGCGCCAGCTCGCGCTTCTTGGGCGTCTGAACATTCTGCTCAGTCTGGGAGTTTTCCTGTGCTTCCATGCTACTCACTCCCCTTCTCGTCGTTGGTGACGGGAATAAAGCCCGCCTCGCGAATCTGCTTGTCCATCTTTTCGGACGTCACGTAGTCGATGTAATCCTGCGCCTGCTGCGAAGGCGCACCCTTCACAAAGAAGTAAAGGTCGCGCGAGATGGGATAGCCGCCGCTCGCGACCGTCTTCTCGGACGCCTCAACATGATTGACCGAGACGGCCTTGACCGAGGTCTTGGCGTTGAGGCTATCGACGAAGCCCAGCGAAATGTAGCCAATGGCACCGCGCGAACGAGATACCACGTCGCGCACCTGGCCCGTGCCCGAAAGAACGGCCGAGCGGCGATCGAAGGGGGTACCGTCCATCACGATGGTGCGAAAGGCCTCACGCGTGCCGGACGCCTCATCTCGGTTGATAACCTGAATCCTCAGGTCCTCGCCACCGACTTCTTTCCAGTTGGTGATCTTGCCGGCGTAAATATCGCGGAGCTGCTCGGTCGAGAGGTTATCGACGGGGTTGTCGTCGTTCACGATGACCGCGATACCGTCGTGGGCAATGACGATGGGAGTTAGGCCCAGATCCTGTTCGTCGGCATTGAGTCCACGGGAGGAGCTGGCGATATCGGCCGTGCCGGCGCTGACGGCCTCGATGCCAGCAGAAGAACCCAAACCGGAAACGAGCACGTCGATGCCGGTCTCCTCCTTAAAGCCCTCGGCCGCAATCTCGGCGATAGGAAGGCAGGTCGTGGAGCCGGCGACGGTAATGGAAGAGGTAGAAGATCCCGAAGAACAGGCGCACAGCGTAAGCGTAAGCACAGCGGCGCTCAGGACCGATACGATCTTTCTCATAGCATCACGCCGATCGCAGCATGGCGCCCACAGGTGCCGCCCTCGTTACGGTAGGAATAAAAGCGGTCGTTCTGACGCACGGTCGAAAGCTGGGTATCCACGATATTATCCGCGTCGACACCGACATCTACCAGCGCCTCGCGAATGGCAGCGGAAAGATCGAGCATGCGAGAGGTACTCGCATCGATGCAAGAGAACTCGGCGGCAAAGCGATCCATGAGCTCCTGGGATACTTCATATTCGTCACCCAAGATATGGGGGCCGATATAGGCGGAAACGTCGCTCGCATCGCAGCCGGCAGCATCGCAAAGCGCCTGGCACGCCTTGGCGGAAATACGTGCAATCGTACCCTTCCAACCGGAGTGCACCACGGCAAATCCGCCAGGGGCCACCAGCACCACGGGAACGCAGTCGGCAAAGCAGAGCAGCACGGGCACATTATGCGCCGTACAGACGATGGCATCGCAGCCCTCGGCAATCTGCTCGCGGACGTCCTCAAGGTCATCGGCGCCGTTCGAGGTCACCGCAACGATATGGTCACCATGGACCTGATTGGGAACGAGCAGGTTGTGCTCGCACTCGGCGGCACCCATAGCCTCGAGCGCGCGACGACGATTTTCTTGAACAGCAAAGGGGTCATCGCCAACATGCGAGCCCAAGTTGAGTGAGGAGTACGCATCTTCGGAAACACCACCGGCGCGCTCGGTGAAGGCAAAGCGAACATCGGATGTCGCGCCTTCCACCAACGTAACTCCATCATGGTCGACACGCGAAACGTTGTCCGCACGTGCTGCCA
>URIJ01000205.1 GCA_900547835.1 uncultured Collinsella sp. | reverse complement strand
CGAACTGCTCAAGAAGCTTGCCGAGGAGGCGAGCGAGGTGATCATGGCCTGCAAGGACAACGACCACGACCACATCCGCTACGAAGCCGGCGACCTGGTCTACCACCTGCTCGTAACCCTTGAGCGTTACGGCATCACCCTCGACGAGCTGGCCGGCGAACTCAACGCTCGCCGCCACTAGTCATTGGGGACGTTCTTAAACGACTAGTCGTTAGGGACAGTCTTTCGGGAGTTGCCAATGAAATAGAAGTTGCGGTGGAATAGTTCTTGTTTGACGGTCTTAGGGCCATAAGCAGGAACTATTTCACCGCAACTCATGAAGGGATGTCTAGGCGAGGGGCGTGGACTCCCATTCTCCGGTGGGGTGGGGGATGTCGAAGGTTCGATAACCGCAGTCGTAGGCGTGGGCCTGCGCTTCGCGGATATTCCAACAGATGTCACAGGCGCGGTGTGCGTCCGAGCCAAAGGTGATTGGCACCTCGGCGTGGGCGAAGCAGCGCAACAGCCCCGTCGAGGGGTAATAGTCGTCGAGGCCCTTACGCGGCGCGGCGGTCGAGACTTCGACACGGCGACCCGTGTCGTGAGCGCATTCGGCCATCTGCTCCCAAAACGGTGCCGGATCAAAATCGGGCGCAAAGCCTTCCTTCGAAAAGCGCATGACCAGGTCGGGATGGGCCATTACATCAAAGTTGAGTGAGCTTTCGCAAGCACGGCACCAGTCGTCGACGTAGCGCTCCCACACGCCGCGTACACCCAGGTTTTCCCAAACATGCAGGTTGGTGTCGTCGTCGATCCAACCGCAGAGCGAATCGGGCGTATCAGGGCGAGCGACGCCCTCCGTTCCCGCCGTACCCGCAGCGCCGGCCATGATATCGCCCGGATCGCCAATCCAGTGCACACTGCCCAAGCGCACTATGGCACCCGCGGACCAGCCCTCAACCAAAGGCTCGCAACCTTCGTACCAGTCGCATTCAAAGCCATAGATAAGCTCAAGCTCCGGCACAATCTGCGCGGCGAGTTTGCGGACGTCCTCAAAGGCCAGACGATGTGCCGGCAAGTCGCCCTCGACGACCTGCACCTCGCAGTTAGCATCCATGCTGGCGGGCAGGGTGAGGTGGTCGGTCGAGACCATGACGCGGCATCCGGCAGCGGTAGCGGCGCGGACGTTGTCCTCGAACGAGGCGTGGCCGTCCGAAAACGAAGTATGAGTATGGCAATCGACCAGCGGGCAAGCGGACATGGCGGCTCCTTTGCGTCAAGCGAATCCGCTTCATTGTAATGGCGCAGCTTCGGCGCGGCGGGAACGCTGCAAGTCGAAACCGACTGGAAAGGGCAGGCGGCGCGTGCCGGCGCCGGCGACTACTTGCTTCGTGCCGCCACGCGTTTGGCCTGCACCGTTGCCATCGCGTGCCGCACGGCGGTGATGGGGCGATAGCGGATCATACGCGGTCCCGACCAGCGCATGACCTCGCGGATCTTCTCGCGCATGGCAGGCCGGTAACAATGCGAAGGACAGGCCGAGCAAAATGTCTTGGTGCCCATGTGCGGGCAGTGCTCAATGCGCGCGATGGCGTATTTCTGCAGCTCGGCGCATTCGGGGCAGAGCGTAATGGTCCGAAGGCCTAGCTTCACGCGCACGGGCCCATCGTCGCCAGCCTGCTCGACCGCATGCCCGCCGCCATGATGCCCGCGGCACCACAACGCGATCATCTGCGACACCATTTGGGCCTCGCGCTCACGTTTGCGTGCCAGCTCCGGTGTGTCGACCGGGCGTGCCATTAGCTCAGCCTCCCGTGCTCGACCGAAAGCGAGCAATCGGCAAACGCGCAGGTGCTGGCACGGTGGCTTACGAGCACAATGGTCTTGCCGCGGCGCTTGAGCTCGTCAACGGCCTGCATTACGGCTGCCTCGTTGAGAGCGTCGAGTGCGCTGGTGGGCTCGTCGAGCAAGATGAAAGGCGCGTCGTTGAGGAAGATGCGCGCAAGGCCGATGCGCTGGCGCTCGCCGCCCGAAAGCGAGTCGCCCAGCTCGGCAACGGGCGTGTCGAGACCCTGCGGCAGGCGGTCGATGAGGGCGGTAAGCGAAGCGGAGCGGCAAGCGTCGAGCAGCTCGGCATCGGTGGCGCTGGCGTGCGCAACCAGCAGATTCTCGCGTACGGTGCCGCAGAACAGATGTGTGTCCTGGGTCATATAGGCCTCGTGGCTGCGCAGGCTCGCCGTGTTGATGTGGCGGGCATCGACGCCGCTCACCGTGATGGTGCCAGCTGCAGGGTCCCAAAAACGCATGAGCAGCTTAAGCAGCGTCGACTTGCCCGAGCCCGAGCGCCCCATGATGCAGGTCATGGTGCCGGGCGCAAAGGTGCAGGTCACGTCGTCGAGGATGAGACTCGAAGCGGGGTCATTCGCGGCCTGCTCTGTGGCGTCGGCACCACCCGCGTCCACGCCGTCCGCATAGCTAAAGCTCACATGCTCGGCTGCGGCGCCGGCAAACTCAACGTCCTGTCCATCGGCGACCTCGGCGCACTGGGGCTGCTCGTCGAGCAAATCGAGCACGCGTGCGCCCGAGGCGAGCGTCTCCTGCAGTGAGGCGCCCAGGCGGCTCACGGCCATCACTGAGCCAAACGACGACACAAAGGTAAAGACGGCGACAAACGCTGCGGCAAAATCGATCGTTCCCGCAGCCACCAGCTGCAGCGCTCGCCCGAGCATCACCAGATTGGCCGCAAGAATAAGCGCATCGGCTACGGCCTCGCTGGCCGCCTGGCGGCGCTTGAGGCGCGCGTCCACGGCGCCGACTTGCTCGGTCAGCTTGCCCAGGGCACGGCTGCGATCGGCGCCACCGGCAAACTGGATAGTCTCGGACGCGCCGCGTAGACTGTCGAGCACAAAGGCACCCAGCTTACCGGCGCCCTCGCGGCTCTGGCGGCCAGTGGTGCCGCATGCCTTGGCCGAGGTCAGGGGCAGTAGCACGCCCAGGACCGCGTAGGCCACGAGCGCGATGCCCGCGAGCTCGGGGCTCACAGCCAGCAAAAAGCCCTCAAACACAACGGTGCAGACCAGAGCGATGACAATGGGCGAGATGGTGTGCGCGTAGAAGACCTCGAGCAGCTCGATATCCGAGGTGACCAGGCTCACGAGCTCGCCCTTGCCGCGGCCCTCGAGCTTGGCGGGGGCGAGCTGGCGCAGGGCGCCAAACACCAGGTCGCGAACGTGCGCGAGCAGACGGAATGCGATGTAATGGTTGCAGAGCTGCTCGCCGTAGTGGAGCGGCCCGCGTGCG
>URIJ01000204.1 GCA_900547835.1 uncultured Collinsella sp. | reverse complement strand
CGGTCAAGACGCTGCTGCGCCGGCCGAGCACGTGGGTCTGGGGCGCTCTCTTTCCCATCGCACTTTCCACGATGTTCATGTTTATGTTTGCGAATCTGAGCTCTGACGGCACGGTCGACCCGGTACCGGTTGCCGTCATAGCGGACGAGGCCTGGGACGCCTCGACCTTTAAGGACGTGGCGACGTCGCTTGCCAAGGAGAGCGACAATCAGCTGCTCGAGATCCACGAGTGCGACGACGCAGCCGATGCGAACCGTGCGCTTAAGGCCGGCGAGGTCGCGGGCATCTATACGGTCGACGACGCGGGCGCACCCAAGCTCACGTTGCTGTCGAGCTACGACAGCTCGCGTGCCTCAACGGTGCTCACCGACCGCAGCATTCTGGAGACGGTGGCAAGCTCGTATACACAAAATGCCGAGCTCATGTCCCAGATTGCCCAAGACAACCCGGCGGCGCTCGCCGACCCGGAGGCGGTTGCGCGCGCCCTGTCGCTCGAGGGCGGCACCCGCCGCGTAAGCCTGACACGCACCACGCCCGATGGCACGGTCATCTACTATTACGCGCTCTTTGGCCTGGTCGCGATGATGTCTGCGGAGTTTGCCGCCTTGAGCGTCGTCGATCTGCAGCCCAATCTGTCGGGCCTTGGCGCGCGCCGCTGCGCGGGCGGTCTTTCCAAAACGGCGTCGCTGGCCGGTATCTTTGTGGGCTCGTGGCTGGTCTCCTTTGCCTCGATGGCGATCGCGATCGGCTACGTGCGCCTGGTTGTGGGCGTCGACTTTGGCGGGCGCGAGGGGCTGTGTCTGGTGGGCGGTGCCGCTTCCGCGCTTGCCGCCACGGGCCTGGGACTCTTTGTGGGCACGCTTCCCGTTAAGGGCGGCAAGGCGTCCAAGTCCGGTATCCTCACGGGCTTCGCTACCACGTGCGCCCTGTTCGCCGGACTCTACGGCGAGCCGGCGATGGCGCTTGCCGACGATGTCGCCCGCGCCTGCCCGGCCGAGTGCTGGCTCAACCCCGTCAAGCTCATCTGCGACATGTTCAACCGCCTGTATTTCTTTGAGGATCTGGGGCCCTTCGCCGTCCGCGCCGGCGCGCTCGTCCTGATGACCCTGGTGTTTGTCGTCGCCGCTACGCTGATCTTTGGAAGGAGCCGCTATGAGCACCTTTAAGACCGCGCTTCGCATGGCGCTCGCGCACCCGTTATACCTGCTCATCTATACGGTGTTCATCTCGCTCATGGGCGTATTCATCGCGGCCTCGGTGAGCTGGAACTCGTCGCAGCTTACCGAGTACAAGCCCTACGACACCAATGTGATCGTGGTCGACCGCGACAATAGCGACCTTTCGCGGGCGCTTACCAAGCACCTAGGCTCACGCTTTGACCTGGTCACGGGCGTTGGTGACGACATGTACGACCTTGCGGATGCGCTCGCCAAGAGTAACAGCGCCAAGGGCAGCGCCGATTGCGTGTTCTTTATCCCGGAGGGGTTTGAGGACGATCTTGTTGCAGCCGCGCGTGCGGGGGAAGACCTGCCCAAGCTCGATGTGACGTACGGCTCCGGCACCATGGCGGCAGCGCTTTCGTCTGCCGAGGCCTCGCGGTGGGTCTCGCTCGCGGGTACTGCGGCGGCACTTGAGCCAGCTGCTTCCGACGGCGATGTCGCCAAGGCCGCCGAGCATGCTGCCGCAAAGCGTGCGGAGGTCCAGATCGAGCAGGTCAAGGTTGACTCGACTGCCGCCGCTACACTCGAGTCGTACTTCAACTTTGGCGCGTATGCGATCATCTCGTCGGTCATCGTGTCGGTGGGGCTGGTGTTCTCGGGCATGAACGAGCCCGAGCGCGTGCGCCGCATGGAGGCCGGTCCGCTCTCCGAGCGCCAGCGTTCGCTTGCCGTGTTCGCGGCCGCCGCCGTGCTCACTGTCTGTATCTGGTTTGTGTCGAGCATGATGGGCGTCGTGGGCTTTGCCGGCGCGGTCGCCGAGGTCGGCGTGGGCCGTGTGTGCCTGGCGCTGGCGGCAACGTTTGCCCTGGCGTGCACGCCGCTGGCCGTTGGCTTTGCCCTTTCGAGCCTGGGTGCGCGCGAGGAGCTGCTCAACGGTGTGGGCAACCTGCTTGGCTTGCTCATGACGTTTTTGGGCGGCGCCTGGATGCCGCTTTCGATGATGGGCTCGGCCGTGCAGACGGTGGCGCACTTTGTGCCGACGTTTTGGGTGAACGACGCGATCGGCAAGGCGCTTGCCTCTGATTTGACGTCTACCGTGCTGGGCGACATCGCCTGCGACCTGGGCGTCACGGTGCTCTTTGCCGCTGCCATCGCCGCCGTAGGCCTGGCTCTCGCACACGCCAAATCCCGCGCCTAGCCACCTAGCCATTGGGGACAGTCTTTGCCGATTCGCCGGCAGGGCTGGCAGGGACTGTCCCAATATGTCGGCACTTGGGGACGCTCCTTTCCTGCCGGCACTCATTGGGGACAGACTTAAATGAGCGATTTCACTCATTTAAGTCTGTCCCCAATGAGTAGGTTGGAAAAAAGCCGCGCACGTCGCTTAAAAATAGTTCGCCCGGGTTTACTATTAGCCTAGAAAGTAGCAGGTGGCTAACAACGGGGGATACGATGGCGGCAAAGCGAGCCTACGTCCAGGTCAGCGGGCTTAAGAAACACTACGGCGACGGCGATGCACGCCTGACGGTGCTCGATGGCATCGATACGTCCATCAATCGCGGCGAGATCTGCGTCATGCTGGGGCCCTCGGGCTCGGGCAAGTCGACCTTTCTCAACCTGATCGGCGGCCTGGAGGATGCCGACGGCGGCTCCATCATGGTGGACGGCTGCGATCTCACGGCGCTCAAGCCCGCCGATCTGGGCGAGTACCGACGCCGCGAGCTGGGCTTTGTCTTCCAGTTCTACAACCTGGTGCCCGACCTTACCATCAAGGAAAACATCGAGGTCACGGCGCACCTGTCCAAAAAACCGCTCGACGTCGACGATCTGCTGCGTTCGCTGGGCCTCTACGAGCACCGCAACAAGTTTCCGCGCCAGGTCTCGGGCGGCCAGCAGCAGCGCTGTGCCATCGGCCGTGCGCTCGTCAAAAATCCGGGCCTGCTGCTGTGCGACGAGCCCACGGGCGCGCTCGACTACAAGACATCCAAGGAAATCCTGCAGCTCATGGAGGACGTCAACCGCACCTACGGCTGCACCGTCATCATCGTTACCCACAACGCTGCCATTGCCCGCATGGCCAACCGCGTGCTGCGCCTGCGCGACGGGTGCATCGTCGAGGA
>URIJ01000203.1 GCA_900547835.1 uncultured Collinsella sp. | reverse complement strand
CGAGCCGGAGAGCACTTAATGTGCTCTCCGTGCGAGCAGGACTGTCCGAGCAGGCGACCTTATGCCCCGCCCCTCGGGACGACGGGATAGAACAGGAGCGCATATGGCAGGCAAGCCGCAAACACTAGCTACGACCTCGGCATTCGAAATCTTGGGGCCCGTCATGGTCGGCCCCAGCTCATCGCACACCGCCGGCGCCCTGCGGTGCGCCCAAGTTGCCGCCAGCCTGCTAGAAGGCCGCATTACCAAGGTCACCTTTGGCCTGTGGAACTCCTTCGCCCACACCTACCGCGGCCACGGCACCGACCGTGCGCTCGTCGCGGGCATCCTGGGCCTCGACACCGATGACGAGAACATCAAGCAGGCCTTCGACCTCGCGCGCGAGCAGGGCCTCGAATATCACTTTGACATCAAGGGCGACGACGCCTCCATCCACCCCAACACCGTCGACATCGACATGGTCGACGACACGGGCGCCACGGCACAGGTCCGCGGTGAGAGCCTGGGCGGCGGCAAGATGCGCATCAGCCGCATTAACGGCGTCGGCGTCGACATCTCGGGCATGTACTCCACACTCTTCGTGGCGCACTACGACGTCCCCGGCGTGCTCGCCGCGCTCACGAACCTGCTCGCCTACGCACACGTGAACATCGCCTTCTGCCGCACCTACCGAACCGAAGTGGGCGGCCAGGCCTACTCCGTCTTTGAGACCGACGGCGCGCCCGACGACACCGTCGTCCCCATGCTCCGCAAGCTCGACAATGTCGATTACGCGACCTTTATCGAGCTCCCCGGTTCTGCCTCGTCGCTCTCCCCCGGTGTCTCGGCAAAGGAGATCTTCGACGACGGCGAGCAGCTGCTCGATGCGTGCGCCGAGCTCGGCCTGAATATCGGCGCCGTTATGGCCGTGCGCGAGGCGCGTCTGACCGGCGAGGCCCACGCCGTCGCCGCCATGCGCCGCGTGCTCGACGTCATGCGCGAGGAGACCACGACCCCCATTGCCAATCCGCAGCGATCGCTCGGCGGGCTCATCGGTGGCGAGGCCAAGCTCGTCGATGCAACCAGCCGCAACGATTTGGGCACAAATCTTATGGGCGCCGTCCAGACCGATGCCGTGGCCCGCGCGATGGCCGTCCTCGAGCGCTCCGCCACCATGGGCGTGATCGTCGCCGCCCCCACGGCAGGCTCCGCGGGTGTCGTGCCCGGCTGCGTGCTGGCGCTCGCCGACCACCTTCAGCTCGACGACGAGCAGGTTATGGACGCCCTCTACTGCGCCGCCGCCATCGGACTCAACCTCACCACGAGCGCCTGCGTCGCAGGCGCCGAGGGCGGATGCCAGGCCGAGGTCGGAAGTGCCGCCGCCATGGCAGCCGCCGCGCTGGTGCAGATGCTCGGCGGCACGCCCGAGCAGGCGCTCGATGCCAGCTCCATCGCACTGAGTAACCTGCTGGGCCTCGTTTGTGACCCCGTAGGCGGCCTCGTGGAGGTGCCCTGCCAAAACCGCAACGCCATCGGCGTGGCCGCAGCCTTTAGCTCGGCGCAGCTCGCCCTCGCCGGCATCAAGAGCCTGGTGCCGTTTGACCAGATGGCGCACGTGATGCTCTCGGTGGGCCACGCCCTGCCCGCCACCTTGCGCGAAACGGCCAAGGGCGGTATCGCGCAGGCTCCCGCCGCACTTTCGGCCTGCGCAAAATGCGGCATATGCGGATAGAGAGCAAAGTCGAACGCTAGGTGGGACATATGTCCCACCTATTGCTTATCGCCACCGTTTTCGTACCACAAACAGCACGGCAATCGCTATAATGCAAACCCAGTTAAAACACGATGAACCGCAAGGCGAAAATCGAAGGATATGCATACGATGTCGCAAAACGATCGAACTCAACTGATTCCCGATCCGCAGCAGCCGAGCAGGCACACCGGCGGCGTTCAGTCGCCGCGTCCTATCGCGCCGAGCCACGGTCAGCAGCGTGGTGCGGCAAACGCTTCCCAACGCCCGAACCAACAGCGACAGCAGCGTCAACAACGTCAGCAGCACCAGGCAAACGGCAATGCGCCCAAGCAGCCCCCCACGCACGCTCGAGGCGATCGCGGCCCCGCGCGCAAGTCCGCCGGCAACAATAAGTCGGGCAAAAAGACGACGCTCTTTGTCATCCTGGGTCTAATCGTCATTGTCTATATCGTAGGCGTCGTAGCGTTTTCGCAGGTAGCCTACCCCAACACCACCATTGCCGGCGTCGACGTCTCCTTCTCCAACGCTTCGTCTGCCGCCACCAAGGTCAACTCGGCATGGAAGCACTATAAGCTCACCGTGACAGGCGATGACTTTAGCTGGACCTATCAGCCCGAGTCCGATGAGCCCATCGTCGACGGCGAAGCTGCCGCAAAAGAAATCATCAGCCACAACGAAGCCTTTATTTGGCCGGTCCGCCTTGTGGAATCCTTAAGCGGCAAGACCAAAACAACCGCTACCTCCAACGAAGTCGATCTTGATCAAGACGTCGACCTGTCCATGCTCTCCGACACCTTTGACCAAAAGCAGTTTGAGAAGGATCTGGGCGCCGCCATCGACGAGTTTAACGAGGGCCGTTCGGGCACGTTCGAGGCAAATAGCTCCTATGACGAGCAGGCCGGCAAGTTTACCGTCGAGAAGGCGCGCTCCAACGAAAAACTCAACCGCGAGCATGTCATTAAATATGCCGAGCTCGAGCTTGCCTCGCTGGCCGAGACCGTTGATCTTTCCAAGCTCGGCAACGATGCCTATGAGCCGCTCAATGGAACGCTGACCGATGATCAGATTCAGGCCGCATGCGATGCCGCCAACAACTTCCTGGGCGTCAACGTGACCCTCAAGCTCAACGGCGAGGATGCCGGCAAGGTTGATGGCAGCTCCGTATTGCAGTGGATCAGCTTTGCCGATCCCGCCAACCCAACGCTCGATACGTCGCAGATCAGCAACTGGGCAGCCGAACTCGCCAACGGCTTTAATACCGTGGGCTCCACTCGCTGGTGGACGCGCGCCGATGGCAAGCAGTGCGCCGTCGAAGGCGGCGACTTTGGTTGGTCCATCGACAGCAGCTCGCTCGCCAAGCAGGTCGAGGACGCCATTAACAACAAGCAGACCGGCGAAATCGAGATCAAGTACTCCCAGAGGGCCGACACCTTTACCGCAAAGGGAGAGCCCGACTGGAAGGCGTATATCGACGTCGACTTGTCCGAACAGCACGCGCGCTACTATGACGAGAGCGGAAATATCGTTTGGGAGGCCAACTTTATCTCGGGCAAGCCGGGCGAGGAC
>URIJ01000202.1 GCA_900547835.1 uncultured Collinsella sp. | reverse complement strand
CCGGCACCTTCGCCATTACCGCGATTGCCGGCCTCGACGCCAAGCTCAAGGCCATCGTCCTTTTGCTCGTGCTGTTTGCGGCCTGGGCCAAGTCCGCACAGGTTCCTATGTACATGTGGCTGCCTTCGGCCATGGAGGCGCCGACGCCTGTTTCGGCCTACCTGCATGGCGCCTCGATGGTCAAGGTCGGCGTGTGCGTGTTCGCGCGCGCACTCGTCTCTGCCGGCGAGATTCCCGAGATCGTGGGCTGGGTCGCCATTATCGACGCCATGGTCACCATGCTCTTTGGTTTCCTTATGTACCTGCCGCAAAAGGACATGAAGCGACTGCTGGCCTTCTCCACGATTGCCCAGCTCTCCTATGTGTTCTTTGGTCTGGGCCTTTCGGTCTTTGGCAGCCAGCTGGCCTTTGACGGTGCCGTGTGCCACATCTTTAACCACGCTTTCGCCAAGACGCTGTTCTTCCTGATCGCCGGTTCGTTCTCCTTTACGCTCGGCACGCGTATGCTGCCCAAGCTTCGCGGCATCGTAAAGAAGTACCCGATCTCGGGCGTGGGCTTTGGTGTCGCGGCACTCGCCATTGCCGGCGTGCCGCCCATGAACACGTTCTTCTCGAAGTTCCAGATCATCGCCGGCGGCTTTTCCGTGGGTGCCGGCAACGTCGCGATCCTGGTGCTCGTGTGCATTATGGTCGCCGAGACCGTCGCCACCTTTGCCTGGTTCCTCAAGTGGATGGGCTATTGCCTGCCCGGCGAGCCGAGCGACGAGGTCGCTGCGGGAGCCCCGCTTCCCCGTGCGATGGCGTTCGTGTTCATCGTGCTCATCATCATGGTCATCGTCAGCGGCCCGCTTTCGGCCAGCTGGATCGGTTAGGAGGTAGAACGACATGGGTTATTCGATCGTCAACATCCTTGGCGGCCTTCTGATCGTCACGTCCACCATGGTGGTCGTCTCAAAGAACATCAAGCACGCCATCCGCTGGTATGCGGTGCAGTCGCTGGTGCTCGTGGGGCTGCTCGCCACGCTCGGTGCCACTACCGGTGCGCAGGAGTTGCTTATGTGGGCCGGATCTGCCTTTATCACCAAGGTCGTCCTGGTCCCTTATATCCTCAACCGCGCATACAAGAAGATGGGCGAGCCGAGCGACGCATCGCTCAAGGCCGGCCTTAAGCCCGCGTGGGTTATCTGCATCATCGCCGTGGAGGTCGCGATCTGCTTTGCCGTCGTGACGCAGATCAGCCTGCCCACGGCCGAGGTCGCAACGCCTGCGCTCGCCATTAGCTTCGCTCACTTCTTTGTGGGCCTCACCTGCATCATCTCGCAGCGCAACATCATGAAGCAGATCTTTGGATACTGCCTTATGGAAAACGGCAGCCACGTGACGCTCGCGCTTTTGGCCCCCACCGCTCCCGAGATCATCGAGATCGGTATCGCCACCGACGCCATCTTTGCCGTCATCATCATGTCCATCGTCGTGCGTCGCATTTGGGACGACTCCCACTCGCTCGATGCGCGCGACCTGTCCGAGCTGAGGGGGTAGTCCATGGAAACGTTGATTCTCGCCCTGCTCGCGACTCCTTTGGTGTTCTCGCTGGTCATGGCGTTTTTGCCCAAGAACACGTCCTATAACGTGTTTGCCGGTCTCAACCTGGTCTCCGTCGCAGCCGTCCTGGTGCTGTCGATTATGACGGCCGGTGACGTCCTTATGAGCGGCGAAACCGCGAGCGCTCTTGGCCTGTGGTTCCACCTCGATTCGCTGGGCGCCATCTTTGTGCTGCTCATCGGCTTTATCGGTTTTCTTACGGGGCTGTTCTCGCTGCCCTATGTAAAGGCCGATATCGAGGAGGGCTCCATGCCCGCCGAGCGCGCCAAGCAGTATTTTGCGCTGTTTAGCCTGTTTGTGTTCACCATGCTGCTCGCGTGCCTGTCCAACAACATGATCCTCACGTGGGCCGCCGTGGAGGCAACCACGCTTTCCACCGTGTTCCTCGTGGGTATCTACAAGAACAAGACGGCCCTCGAGGCTTCTTGGAAGTATGCGATGGTCTGCACCGCCGGCGTGGCCTTTGGCCTGTTCGGTACGCTGCTGATCTACGCCAACGCCGCCGACGTGATTCCCAACGCCCACGAGGCCGCATTCCTGTCGTGCGTGCTGCCGTATGCCGACCAGTTCGACCCGACGCTCATGCGCCTCGCCTTTGCGTTTATCGTGATCGGCTTTGGCACCAAGGCCGGCCTGTTCCCCATGCACACTTGGCTGCCTGATGCCCACTCCCAGGCCCCGAGCCCTGTCTCGGCTCTGCTCTCGGGCGTGCTGCTTAAGTGCGCCATGCTTGTGATCATGCGCTTCTACGGCTTTACTATCCAGGCCGTGGGCGCCGAGTATCCGCAACTTTTGCTGCTGATCGTCGGCACGCTGTCCATTTTGGTGGCGGCGCTTTCGATGTTTCGTCAGGACGACCTCAAGCGCCGCTTTGCGTATTCGTCTGTGGAGAACGTGGGCGTTATCGCCCTGTGCCTGGGTATCGGTGGCCCGCTGGGTATCGCCGCAGCCCTGCTGCACTGCGTGTTCCACGGCTTTACCAAGACGCTTGCCTTCTGCGTGTCCGGCAACATCCAGCACGCCTTTGGCACGCGTAGCCTGGCCAAGATCCAAGGCGTCGTCGAGGTTGCCCCCGCAACCGCCGCGCTCGCCATCCTGGCGCTGCTCGGTCTTGGTGCCTTCCCGCCCTTTGGCATGTTTATCTCCGAGTTCCTGACTTTTGTCGCCGGTGTTACCGCCGGTCCCATGTGGCTGGTCGTCGTGGTCGCCCTCGGTCTTACCGTGGCCATCTCTGCGCTCACCCGCATCGCACTCAAGTCGGTATTCGGCCATGCGCCCCAGGGCATGGGCAAGCATGAGGCCCCGGCGCTCATGCTTATCCCCGAAATCATCCTGGCCGTCATGATCTTGTGGTTTGGCATCGCCACCCCGCTGCCCCTCGTGCACGGTGTGGAGACCGCGACCGGCATCGTGCTCGAGCAGAGCACCGAGGAACTTCACGCGACGCCGATGTACCGCGCTGTGTTCGGTACCGAGACCGCTCAGAGCGAGGTGGAGTAACGAATGATTGAAACTGAGAACAAGGTGTATGCCCGTCGCTGCGAGAGCCATGTCGAGGCCCTGCGCCGCGCCGTTCCGGGCTGCATCGAGAAGGTCGAGTGGCAGTGCGAGGACCAGCTGACGATCACCGTCAAGCAGGACAAGCTGCCCGAGGCCGTCCACTACCTGTACTACGAGCGCTACGGCTGGATTCCCGTGA
>URIJ01000201.1 GCA_900547835.1 uncultured Collinsella sp. | reverse complement strand
TGCTCATCATGCCGATGAACTGGTCGCCCACGGCGCGCATGTCGTCGGGCGTGGTGTCACCGGCAAAGTAACGAGCATCGAGGTCGAGCTTCTCGTCGCTCACATAGCCGTTAAAGTAGGCGGCGTCGTTGCCGAACAGCTCGTTAAAGTCATCGATGCTCATATAGATATTCATGTCCGACTTTGAACCCCAGATGCAGTCCTTACCCGCGTACTCAAGAGAATAATCCCGAGCCTCGTACTTGTCGCGAAGCTCGACCTTCTGGCCCTCGCTCCAGCCAAACTTATCGAGCAGACCGCCGCCAAAGACGACGCGCCCGTCGCCGACGTTGAGGTCTTTCCAATAGCGCGAATGAGATGAAATGCCGTAGACGGAAATCGTCTCCTCGCCATTACCATCGCCGCGGTCGTATTGCAGCTGGTAAACGGCATATTTCTCGGCCTGCGCGATTGCGCCCGCGCCGTTGTCGGTCGTGTTGATCGGGTGAATGTCGTCGTTGTCGGTGTCGATCTTAGAGGCCTTGTCGATCAGGTCGATGGCCTCATCGCGGTCGCAGCCGAGGGCATCGGCAAGATCGTCGAGGCGTGCGTAGAGCGCATCCTTCTTGTCCTTGACCTTAGCAAGCGCATCCTGCGCTGCAGTCAGGCTCTCGGCAGACGGAGATGCGGTCGCGGCATCGGCTGCCGTCTGCGCCGCATCGGCCGCGTCGTCAAGCTCGTCATCGGCATCCTGGGCGGCGGAGAGCAGCGCGCCGTCAACCGACTGCAAGCACTCGAGTGCCGACCACTGCTCGCGCTCCTCGGCAGTGCCCTCGAGCTCCAGCGGAGCCTTGAGCGTGTACTGGTGCTCGGCGACCAGGCTCGTCTCGAGGTTGTCCGCGTAGTGCGTCATCGTGGGCAAAATCGCCAGGCCAAAGAGCAGCAGCAGCGAGGCGAATGCAATGCCCACGAAGAGCGTGGCGAAGTTGCCCAGGTTGCGCAGGAAGACGCGCAGGCGGAAGCGCGAGACAAAGCCCATGCGCTCCGGCAGCTGCAGGCCGCGCTTGGTGCCCGATTTGCCGCTCGCCTCGTGACGAAGGAACTGCAACGGCGTCTTGCCCATCTTGCGAAGCAGGCCCACCAGCGTGATGAGAATGAGCGCGGCGGCGGGAACCACGGCGCACTTCACAAAGATCTCCCAGCTCCAGTACACCTGGAAGGGCGGCAGGCTGTACGAGCCGTAATCGAGGCTGCGCATGGGCTCGGTAAAGAACACAACGCCGAGCGCAGTGCCCAACAGCGCCGCGACCACGCCCACGATGGCGGGAAGCGCAAGGTAGTGCAGCACGATCTCGCGTCGACGATAGCCGCTGGCGAGCAGCGTGCCGATGATGGCGCTCTCCTCCTCGATGGTGGCGTCGGTAAGGACCACAAAGACGAACGCCATGATCACGATGATGATGTCGAGCAGCGTCATCCACATCATGGAGTCGCCGTCTACGTCGTCGCGCGCGTAGCCAATGCCCTGGTTGGAATCGGCGTCGATGAGGTCATCCACGCGTGCGTCGGCATCGGTGAGCGCCTCCACCATATCCTGCTCCGCATCGACGCGATCCGCGGTGGAGAGATCGCGATCGGTAAAGGTAAAGGAGTAGGTGTAGGCAGGCGCGCCGCCGGCGTCCTTAAGCGCGGCAAAGCCGGCGTCGGTGACCTCGGCCACACCGTACGTGATGGTGTTCACCGTAAAGTCCGAATTGTTGAGGAACAGCGCCTGGCTATCGGGCTGGGTCATGATGCCGCAGATGGTGTAGGTGCGGCCCTCAAGCTCGACCTTATCGCCCACGGCGAGGTCGTTGTTGGTGGCGAAGACACGGTCGATTGCCACCTCATCGTCCGTCTTGGGCTGCCTGCCTTCGCAGTAGGACGCAATGTCAACCTTGGTGCGATGCGCGTAGGTGCGCAGGGTGCGCTTGGTGCCGTCGTCGCCAGCCGCCTTTTTGATGATGGCGTCGATAGAGAAGTTCTTGTAGAACGTAACGCCGCCGACGTCCTCAGCCGCGTCTTCGGCAGCCTTGAGCTGATCTTTGGTGGCCTCGAAGGAGGTAGTCACGCGGCCGTCCTCGATCGTGTACGCATCGCGCATGTCGTCAATGAGGCAGCCGATGGAATGCGCCGCGAGCAAAAAGCCCGACGTGAGGGCGATGCTTCCGCACATAAGCAAAAAGATGCCCAGGTACTTACCGATATTGCGGCGCAGCTCGCGCGGGAGACGTTTTGCGAGAGGTGTCATGGCGCCGCCTACCAATCGAGCTCGGCGGCCGCGACGGGCGACTCGTTGAGCTCATCCTCGACGATGCGCCCGTCGCGCAGGCGCAGCACGCGATTGGCCATGCGGGCGATGGCGGCGTTGTGTGTGACGATGATGATGGTGCATCCGTACTCGTGATTGACATCCTCCATGAGCTGCAAGATTTCCTTGGACGTCTTATAGTCGAGCGCGCCCGTGGGCTCGTCGCACAGCAGCAGACCCGGGTTTTTGACGAGCGCGCGGCCGATGGCACAGCGTTGCTGCTGACCACCCGAAACCTGGCGCGGGAACTTGTTGCGGTGCTCGTAGAGGCCCAGCGAGCGTAGCAGGTCGTCAATGTTGAGCGGCTTTTTGGACAGGCATGCCGTGACCTCGATGTTTTCCTTGATGGTGAGGTCGGGCACCAGGTTGTAGAACTGGAAGACAAAGCCCAGCTCACGGCGGCGATACTCGCCCAGGTCGGTAGGTTTGAGCACCGTGAGGTCACAGCCGTCCACCAGAATGGAGCCGGCATCGGCATCCTCCAGGCCGCCGATCAGGTTGAGAAAGGTCGACTTACCCGAGCCCGAGGGCCCCAGCATGACGCAGATCTCGCCGCGGTTGATGGACGTGTCGATGCCATCGAGTACCGTCAGGCGCGCATCACCGTCGCCGTAATGCTTTTTGAGATCCTTCACCTGGACATAGGCTTCCTGCGTTGCCATGGTATCCCCCGTTGTTAGCCTCGTACTACTTTATGAGCGTAATAGTAAACCATGGCGAACTATTTTGGAGCGAGGCCGGGGATTTATTTCAGACCAGTCATTGGGGACGTTCTTAAATGACTAGGTGGCTAGGCGTGGGATTTGGTGCGTGCGAGGGCGAGGCCTGCGGCGGCGATGGCCACGGCGAAGAGTGCCGTGACGCCCAGGTCGCAGGCGATGTCGCCCAGCACGGTGGACGTTAAATCCGAGGCGAGTGCCTTGCTGATCGCGTCGTTCACCCAATATGTCGGCACAAAATGCGCCACGGTCTGCACGGCCGAGCCCATGAGCGACAGCGGCATCCAGGCGCCGCCCAAAAACGTCATGAGCATGCCGAGCAGGTTGCCCACACCGTTGAGCAGCTCCTCGCGCGCACCCAGGCTCGAAAGGG
>URIJ01000200.1 GCA_900547835.1 uncultured Collinsella sp. | reverse complement strand
TCCCTGCAACGACCGGGTGTTCCAAGCGATCTCCATGAGCTCCGAGACGCGCTATCCGTTTATCCTCAATCTCGATACGGGAGAATCGCAATGGTCGGTTAACGCCGTGCGCGATTTTGACCTGCCCTCCCAGCACCCTTTTAACTCACTCGACATGTGGCTCGCCCGCGTTCATCCCGAGGACCGCGACAACGTACGCGCCGAGCTCGACATGGTGATAAACGGCACGTGGCATTTCCACTACATGCAGTATCGCGTAATGGATGCCACCGGAAAATACGCGCTTTGCGACTGCACGGGCTACCGCTTGGACGGCACCGATACCGAGCCCGGCATGTATGTGGGCATTATCATCAACCGAAGCTTGGCAGATACGACCGATTCCGTGACCGGCCTGGGCGATATCCACGCCCTGGTCAACGCCATTGGCGAAATGCGTCGCGTGGCGCGCAAGGCAGGCCTGGTCGCCATCAAAATCGACGACATCGCCAAGGTCAATGCCCGCTTTGGCTTTGATGCGGGCGACCGCGTTTTGGCAGAAAGCGCCGCCTGCCTCATGGAATGCTCGCGCGGCAAGGGTCGCCTGTTCCGCTCGACGGGGCCGACGTTCGCGGCGCTTTTCGACGACTTTGATCCCGAAGAGACCGACACGATCGCAGAAGAAATCGAGCGGTTCCTGGGTTCTCCCGTGCTCATCGGCTCGCTTGAATATCAGCCACCCATTCGTGTGGCGACACTTCATCTGGACGCTGTCGATCGACAGCCCGTTTCCATTTTGAACGAGCTCAAAGCGCGGCTTATAGAGGCACCGCAAGTACCGGGCACCAAGCTGGACTAGCGTTATGGGGCGCGATGTGAAACACAAGCCGTTTCACATCGCGCCCCACGCCATCTACCCTCTCGTGGGATAATCCTCCGCAGAAGTCACCGACAGCAGAGGGAGTTTGTGATGAAGGTTCTTTTGGTCAATGGCAGCCCCAAGGCAAACGGCAACACCGCCCGCGCACTCGCCGAGGTCGCCGAGCAGCTCAATGCGGAAGGCATTGATACCGAGGTGTTCCAGCTGGGCGCCAAGCCCATTCGCGACTGCATCGGCTGCGGTCAGTGCGGCAAGCTTGGCGGACGCTGCACCTTTGACGACGACGTGGTGAACGAGCTCATCGCTGCCGCCGAGCAGGCAGATGGCTTTGTCTTTGGCTCACCCGTCTACTATGCGCACCCCAGCGGACGCATCCTTTCGGCCCTCGATCGCGCCTTCTATGCGGGCGGGCATGCCTTTGAGCACAAACCCGGCGCCGCAGTCGCCGTCGCCCGCCGCGGCGGCACGTCGACCACCTTCGATGTGCTCAACAAGTACTTCACCATCAACCAGATGCCCGTGGTCGCCTCCACGTACTGGAACAACGTGTTTGGCGCCATGCCGGGCGAGGCCGCCCAAGACGCCGAGGGCCTTGCCACCATGCGAAACATCGGCAAAAACATGGCCTGGCTCCTACGTTGCATCGAGGCCGGACAGGCCGCCGGCATCAACGCACCCGAGGCAGATCGCGCAACGACCAACTTCATTCGATAGAGCGGCGGAACAAATACATGAACGTGCAGATTTTTGGCACCAAGAAGTCCTTCGACACCAAGAAGGCACAGCGTTATTTTAAAGAGCGCCGCATTAAGGTGCAGTTTATCGACCTTAAGGAAAAGGAGATGAGCAAGGGCGAGCTCACGAGCGTGATGCAGGCGGTCGGCGGCATCGACAAGCTGCTCAACCCCAAAGCCAAGGACGAGGAGACGCTCGCGCTCATCCAGCACCTCACCCCTAGCCAGCGCTTCGACAAGTTGCTCGAAAACCAGCAGGTTCTAGCCGAGCCCATCGTGCGCAACGGCAAAAAGGCCACCGTCGGTTATTGCCCCGATGTATGGGGAGCCTGGGAGTAGCCTGTGTTATTTGCCGGCGCGTGGGTATAAGAGCAGGCGTTTGGCATAAGATTCAACTGTAAGCCATGTCTAACAAAGGAGGGCACATGCCCAACAAACCCGTGAAGATCATCATGCTTACCGGATACCTCGGTGCCGGCAAGACCACGCTGCTCAACCACATCCTCGCTAACGACGGCGGCATCCGCGCCGCCGTGATCGTCAACGATATCGGCGAGATCAACGTCGACGCCAGCCTCATCGCCGACGGCGGCCTTTCCGAGACCGACGACCTCATCCCGCTCACCAACGGCTGCATCTGCTGCACGCTTTCGGACGACCTGGCCAACCAGCTGCAGGGCATCGCCGATTCGGGCAAGTTCGACTACATCATCATCGAGGCCTCGGGCATTTGCGAGCCTATCCCCATCGCCTACACCATCTCGAGCTTCTGCGACGAGGCCAAGGTGGGCGGCGAGCCCAAGCTCGCGCTCGACAACATCGTGGCCGTGGTCGACTGCGCCCGCATGTACGACGAGTTCAACGGCGGTCGCGACCTGCTGGCCGAGGATATCGACGAGGACGACATCGAAAGCCTGCTCATCCAGCAGATCGAGTTCTGCTCCACGCTGATCCTCAACAAGACCGATACCGTCACGCCTGAGCAGATTGCCGAGCTCAAGGCCATCGTGCGCAGCCTGCAGAAAGACGCCGTAATTGTCGAGGCCCAAAACGGCGAGGTCCCCATGGAGGAGCTGCTCGACACCGACCGCTTCGACTTTATGCGCGCCTACAACTCCGCCGCCTGGATCGAGGCCATGGAGCATCCCGAGGAGCACGACGACCCCGAGGTGCTCGAGTACGACATCGAGACCTTTGTGTACTCGCGCCGCAAGCCGTTTGACCTGCAGAAGTTCACCGATTTTGTTGAGCAGGAGTGGCCCGACGAGGTCATCCGCGTCAAGGGTCCGCTGTGGCAGACCGGCGATCCGGACATGTGCTACATGTTTGAGCAGGCCGGCCACCAGATGCGTCTGATGGAGAACGGTCTGTTTGTCGACTCTGCGCCCGAGGGCGAGAAGCAGAAGATTATCGACGAGAACCCCGAGATCATGCAGATTTGGGACGACGAGACGGGCGACCGCATGACGAGCCTGTGCATCATCGGCCGTCACATGGACAAGGATGCGCTCATCGCCTCCCTCGATGCCTGCCTGACCGACTGGCACCGCGCCTAGGTTTATCCAAGCGGGCATTTTTCCGCCCACGTAACCGCCTAACCACCACGAAGGTACCCTTCGTGGTGGTTTTTCGTTCTGAGCCAAGGAGATTCATGTTCAATATCGTGCTGTATGCGCCCGAGATTCCGGCCAATACGGGCAATATCGGCCGTACCTGCGTGGTCACCGGCGCCCATCTGCATCTGGTGGAGCCACTGGGCTTTTCGCTCGATGACAAGACGGTACGTCGCGCCGGTCTGGGCTACTGGCAAAACTTGGACGTGACGACCTATGCCGGCTGGGAGGATTTCCTT
>URIJ01000199.1 GCA_900547835.1 uncultured Collinsella sp. | reverse complement strand
CATCAAAAACGCGCCCGACGGCTTTCCATCGGGCGCGTTTCCTATTCGGGCCAAATAAATTGTGTGCGGCCGGCCTCGCCGCCATCGATCAACAGACTCTGTCCGGTCATAAACCGGTTAGTCACGCCCACAAAGTAGATCCACTCGGCGATCTCTTGGGCGGTGGCCCAGCGTTTAAGCGGCGTGAGCTCCATAATCTGGTTCCACAGGTGCTCGTCTTCCATCACGCAACGGTTGAGCGGCGTGATAACGCCGCCCGGGTCCACACTGTTGGCGATGGCCTGCGGCGCCAGGCGGTTTGCAAGGTTCTTGGTGTAGGCGATAACGCCGCCCTTGCTGGCGGCATAGGCGGGAAACTCCGATCCCGTATGTCCGCTCGCCGACCCCACATTGACCACGGATTTGATAGCCGGCGCCGGCTTGGCGGCAAGCCCCTCCCCCACAAAGGCGTAGCGCTCAGTCACGTTGATGGTGCCACGCAGGTTGGCGGCAATGTCGTCGGCCGAATCCTGCGTACCGGCAACGTTCACGATTACCTGGGGTTCAAGGTCAACTGGAAACGAGTCCGGCTCGCGGACATCAACGATCAGATGGCGGTAGCGCTCGTGTTCGATCGCCGCCGGCAGCAGATCAAAGCCCACGACCTCGTGGCCCTCGTCCAAAAAGCGCTGCACGCACGCGGCTCCGATACCGCCCGAAGCGCCCGTGATCAAAACCCGCATACTTGCTCCTTAGGCGGTTGCGTGGCGCTCGAGGTACTCGGCGCCCACATTCTCGCGCTCCCAGCCACGCACGACCTTGTAGCCCACGGGGCTCAGGAAGACCTCGCACAGCAGCTCGGCAACAGCGCCGGTCAGCGAGCACATAAGAACCTGCACCCAGGTCCAACCAAAGAACGTGTGGCTCACCACAATGGCAAAGACCAGGTTGTCGACAAACTGGCCAACACCCGTGGACACATAGGAGCGAAAGGCGAAGCTCGCAAAGTTATTCTTTTTGAGCATACGGCCGAGCGACTGGTTGAGCGTGGAGTTAACCACGGCAGAAACGAGCATTGCCAGCGAAGAGCCCAGCACCACGTACCAGGTGCCGCCAATGGTGGCGTTAAGGGCGCTGTTGACCTCGATCATGCCCGTGTCGTAGTAGGCGCCCCACATGCCGGGCGTGAGCGAGCATGCCCAAAAGCACAGGCTCACGGCCAGGTTGACCAGCAGCGCGAGGATAGAGATTTTGATGGATGCCTTGGCGCCAAAGCGCTTGCAGATCATGTCCTGGCACAAAAACGAAACCCAGCTCACCACAAAGCCGCAATCGAGTGCCAGATACGGCAGGCTGATGAGCTCTTTGTTGGCCAGTAGGTTCATCATGATGACGCTCACGAAAAACAGCGAAACCGTTGCCGCGGGAATGCTCCGCAACAGGACCTTGTAGTCCTCCATGACCTTCTTGATCATTATGTACTCCTTTGGTTTTAGGTTTAACGAGCAGGATATCGGACCCGAACTGCTCGGACGCCCCGGTCTTGAGACGACGGTGGGTATGATAGCCGCTCACACGGCATCAGGCAAGCAAACGGCGCGGCAGCCCCGCCAGGCCACCGCGCCGGCACACTAAAACGCTACGTTGCCAAACTCCGACAGGATAAGATCGGGGTTGTGATCGGTTGCCCAATCCACGTTCCACGGACTCGTAAACAGCAGCAGCTTGCCGCCGCGCATGTCCTCGACGCGCAGCGTGTCGCGCGTGAGCGAAAGGCCCGGGATATCGATGGTGTCGGGGTCGTTCTGGATCCAGCGAATGTCCGTATAGGGCAGCGGCTGGCGACGAACCTCAACACGGTACTCGGCCTTGAGACGGCGCTCGAGCACCTCAAACTGCAGCACGCCGACCACGCCCACGATGACGCTCTCCATGCCGGCACCCAGCTCGCGGAAGATCTGGATGGCGCCCTCCTGGGCAAGCTCCTCCATGCCCTTCACAAACTGCTTGCGCTTGAGCGTATCGACCTGCGTAATGCGGGCGAACATCTCGGGGGCAAACGTCGGGATCTGCGGATACTGCACATGGCGCTTGCCAGAGCACACGGTGTCACCGATGCTAAAGATACCCGGATCGAACAGGCCCACGATATCGCCTGCGTACGCCTCGTCCACGATAGCGCGGTCGTCGGCCATCATCGAGGTGCCCGTGGCCAGCTTGAGCTTGCGGTTGCCCTGCATATGGAAGGCGTCCATGCCGCGCTCGAACTTGCCCGAGCAAATGCGCACAAAGGCGATGCGGTCTCGGTGGTTCTTGTCCATATTGGCCTGGATCTTAAACACAAAGCCGCTAAAGTCGTCGCGGCAGGGATCGACCGGCTCGCTGGTGAGCGTGTCGGTGTAGGCGCGCGGTGTCGGGGCCAGACGCAGGAACTCCTTGAGGAAGGGCTCCACGCCAAAGTTGGTGAGCGCCGAGCCAAAGAACGCCGGGCTCAGCTTGCCGCAGGCCACAGCATCCAAGTCGAGCTCGTCGCCGGCGCCATCGAGCAGCTCGATGTCGTCCATCAGGTTCTTATGGTTCTCCTCGCCGATGAGCTCGTCCATGGAAGGATCGCCCAGCTCGGCCTCGACCTCGGCGACCTTCTTGGTGGCGTTGGCGTGGCCGTCGCCCTCAAAGGCAATGACGCGACGGGTCTGACGATCGAACACACCGCGGAAGTTGCGGCCGCTGCCGATCGGCCAGTTCATGGGATACGTATTGATACCCAGGACGTTCTCGATCTCTTCCATGAGCTCAAACGGATCGCGAGCCTCGTGGTCGAGCTTGTTCACAAAGGTGAAGATGGGAATGTGGCGCAGCGTACAGACTTTAAAGAGCTTTTTGGTCTGGGCCTCGACGCCCTTGGCGCCGTCGATGACCATGACCGCGGCGTCGGCGGCCATAAGGGTACGGTAGGTATCCTCCGAGAAGTCCTGGTGGCCGGGGGTATCGAGGATGTTGACGCAGGCGCCGTTGTAGGTGAACTGCAGCACCGAGGAGGTAACGGAAATACCGCGCTCCTTCTCGATGTCCATCCAGTCCGAGACGGCATGCTTGGCCGAGCTCTTGCCCTTGACCGAGCCGGCAGTCTGGATGCTGCCGGTATAGAGCAGCAGCTTCTCGGTAAGCGTGGTCTTACCGGCGTCCGGGTGGCTGATGATCGCGAATGTGCGGCGCGACGAGATTTCATCCGACAGGCTTGCCATGCGGATCCTTTCTTGCATTGAGTGCATTACGTCGTTGTAACCGCATTATTGTAGCCGCGAAATCCCGCTCTAGGGCGCCTATCAGGACAAATTCATCAGTTGGGGCCTGGGTAGCCGGGCCAATCGGTATTTACCTCTTGCGTAACTGTGCATAGTGTATATATACTGTGCTTACCGGTTATATACACGTGTAGCCCAACAGCTAAGGAGCCGCTGTGGACATCATCCTATCCAATTCGAGCGACAAGCCCATCTACGAGCAGATA
>URIJ01000198.1 GCA_900547835.1 uncultured Collinsella sp. | reverse complement strand
ACGACGCCGCCAAGGCCGAGCAGGACGCTTCGACCCAGGCGCTCATCGAGTTCTATCGCGCGCATCGCAAGTAGTCGCTGCTGTTAACGCATCGCGCCTTATAGTCAGGGGCCCGTATCCTATCGGATGCGGGCCCCTTTGCTTTGCCGTGGTCCCGGGGCGCACGGCCTTTGTGGAGCATCGCCGGGGCGTCGCGCGCTGCGAGAACCCTGCGCCTAGATCTCGGCCTCCGCATGGCCTCGCTGCGCCTCGGGCAGCTCCCCGTAGAGCGGATGGTCTTCGAGCCTAAAGCGCTCGACCTGTTCGGGAGTGCGACCGCGTACAAGGAGCCACGAGCGATCGATCGGCGTCGCCATGAGCGTGCTGGGCAGCGCGTCGGCGCGGTCGGAAAACACCCGGGCACTCTCGGGATCCTGGAACGCCAGCACCAGATGCGTGTCGCAGTTGCCCATGATGGAGCGTGCGCGTGCCTCGCCATAGAGCGCATCGAGCTGGTTGGTCGACTGCAGCAGCAGCGTTGCCCAGATGTTGCGGCTTCGGATAATCGAGAGCACGTTGTCGATCTGGGGGATCTGCAGATTTGCGAAGTCATCGAGCATAAAGCGCACGGGCACGGGCAGGCTGCCGTCGGGCTGCCTATCGGCCTCACGAATGAGGCCCATAAACGCCTGCGAAATAAAGAGGCCGGTCAGCGGATCGAGATTGCGGTCAATATCGCTTACGGTTACAAACAGGGCGCAGGGGGTGTGTCCCATGGAAGCGAAGTCCACCTGATGGCACTCACGATAGAGCTGTGCCGCACCGTCGAATCCCAGACACATGACCTTTTCGGCAAGGATGCCGACGATGCTCGCGTGCATGCGCTCGGCATTTTGCGTAATGGCGTAGCGCCGCCATAGCGAGAGGGCATAGCTTTGGGGGTCGGTCGTGATCAGATCGTCAAACAATCGGGCCGTGGCACCGTCCTGCAGGTGCTCGATCAGCTTGATGACCGAGCTGATCGTCTGCTCGTCGGCGGGTAGCTGTTCGGTGACGTAGGCGATAAGACACGACAGCAGGTTCGCCGCCGCATGATCCCAAAAAGGCTGGTTGTTGTCCTCGATGGGGCAGATGGCCTTTGCCACCGAGAGGATGTCCTGCTGGTTGGGCCTGCCGTCCGCCTTGCGGCGAATGTGCCTCAGGGGGTTGTAGCCGCAGCGCTCGATGCCGGGCGCAAGGGCCGGGACGGTGTTGAGGTCGGCGAAGTTGAGACATTGCACGCGGTAACCGTGGGCTGCCAGCACGGGTCCCACTTCGCGACAGAGCGTGCCTTTGGTGTCGAGCACGATGTAGCTTGCGTTCATTTGCAGCAGGTTGGGCTTGAGGACGTTTCGGGTCTTGCCGGCTCCCGAGGGGCCGATCACAAGTGCGTTGTTGTTGAGTCCCGTTTGGCGGGTGTCGCAGGAGAGCGTTCGATCCTTGGCGAGGATGGTGGACGATGCGGACTCAGATGCGGCGAGACGGCTGGCGAGGTTAGACATGGGCGACCTCCTTGGTGGTCGAGAGGATTTCGTGGGCAAAGCCGAGCTCGACGGCGCGCTCGGCCGAAAGGTAGGTGTCTTTTGCAGTGAGGGACTGGATGCGCTTGGGCGTGAGGCCGCTGCGGTCCGAGAGGATTTGCGTGAGGGTCTTGCGGGTCTGCATGAGACGCCGGCTGGTTTCCTGCAACGCAAGTGCCGAGCCGCCTGCCCCCTGGGGGATCAGCGGGTCGTGAATCATGAGCTCTGCATGGGGCGCCATACGGCGATCGTCGCCGCCCATAAAGATCACGGCGCCCATGGACGCGGCGAATTCCAGGCAGACGGTGCGGATGGGGCACGATGCGAGGCGCATGGCGTCATAGATCGCAAGACCCGATCGCACGCTTCCGCCGGCGCTGGCGACAAATATGGTGATGGGGCGGCTGGGGTCGGTGGCATCGAGCAGACGAATCTGCTGGCATAGGTCGTGGGCCATCGGGGTTTCGATGTTTCCCATGACGGAGAGCTCGCGACGGGCGAGCATCTCATCGTAAATGCTGGTGAGCGTGATACCTCGGGCGGATTCACGCATGGTGAGGGGGCTGATGATGGGGGAATGATTGGTGTCCATGAGGACTCCTTTCTGTTGGTTGTGTTGTGGAATAGGATTGTTGCCCGCGGAGGGGCTGGCGGGCTACAGGGTTCGTCCGAGCCTGAGATCGAGCTCGGTTGTGGGGCAGGCTGCCTGTTCGTGCGGCTCGCAAGCGCCAAGGGCTCCAAAGCGATGGAGCGTTGCGACGGGCGTGGTGTAGGCGAGCCGCAGCTGATGCTCGACAGGGGCACATCCGTCATTTTTGTAATGAGCCGCGTAGTACTGCGCGATGCTGGCGTTCATCTCGCTGCCATTGCGATGGCGCTCAAACTGGCGTCTGCAGGTCTCGATGATCTTTGCTACCGACTTGGGTGCCGTCGCGGGAACAAGGGCGAGATAGCCCTCAAATAGCTCGTTGATGCTCAGGAGGCACAGCAGGTCGATCAGCGTCCTTATGGCTGCTCCCTCGGCGGAAAAGTGCGCGGTCATGCGGTTATATCGGTTGCGGTCGACGATGGCCACATGGGGTCTAGGAGTTTTCTGCCCCGTGGTCCCGGGCTTTTGCCGCGCCTGTGAATTGAGCTCGACGTTGCAGCGCTTGAGGCCGTCCAACGGAAGGAACAGTGCGGTGCGCAGGGTGTTCCGTTTGCTTTCGAGTTCATGACGCTCGTCGGGTTCCCATTCGAGCTTGAGTTTCGTGTCGAGCGCCGTAAGCATATGGGCTAGGCAGCCTACGGTAAGAATGTGCGAATCGTTGTCGCGTTTTGGGGCATAGGGGTCTGTCAGCTTGCGAATGTCGGGGTCGCCCATGATCTTTGTGCAGCGCTTCAGCAGTTGAGGGTGGTCGGCCAAGATCGTCGCGAGCGGTAGCGACGCGTAGTTCTTGATGGTCGCGGCGGCAAAGGCGGCGTCATATTCGTTTGCATATGCTCGCTCAATGCGGGCATCCAGAATGCTTTTCTTATCGCCGTCTTCAGCGTGGTGGTTTGTCATAGCTTCTCCAATCGGTTGATGTTCGTGCTGTTTGTTGATGTGTTGGTTGTCGTGAGTGATGTGCTTGCCGTGGGTGATGTGCTGACGTTGGGGTGCTATGCGGTTTTCAATGAGCCCGTGAGGCAGTTGCTGCAGGGGCGGGATGGAACGGCCCATGCAAGGCGGAAGGCATCGTGCTCAAAATCGAGACAGCAATGCCCTGGGTGCCTCACATGTGGCAGTTACCTCATTAAGTTGTCATTGCGTTTGGGGTTGTACTTTGCCGATCTTCCTTTTCTTACACGCTAAAAACTGAAACTGAATATGCTCGATCTACTTAAAACCGCAACGGCGGTCTTTTATCAACTTATATGTCGGAACGCGTCTTTGCAAGTACTTTTTTGCCTTTGTTTCAAATGGGGTGGTTTTGCAACCGTCATACGCGCGCTGTGCGAACGTGCCCCGGCTCGGATAAGATAGTGCGCGATAAAAAC
>URIJ01000197.1 GCA_900547835.1 uncultured Collinsella sp. | reverse complement strand
GCTGTTCCTCCGGCATTGCAACGCCAAAAGCCCGCCGAGGCAAGCTCGGCGGGTCGTTCGTCAAATTCGTTGCCTGTCATGGTAGCGCATGAAGAGGACTCCAGCTCAAGCGTACGCCCAGCACCGCAACAAAAACGCCAGATAGAACTGGACTCGCCGGCTTCGCCAAAATCTCCCCATCACGTCGAACGCCGCAACCACGGAAGGCTCCCCAAGAAACGGCTATTCCTCAAAAAAGCTCGCAACGTTCAAACGGCTCGTCCACTCTCCTATGGTGTTGGCAAAGCCGACGCGTGTGTACACGCCCGCAAAACGGCCGCGATACAGGTACAGGCCTTCCATATTAGAAGCGGGCGCAAAACCGAGATCATCCACAAGTCCTTTGGGTGCCTCTCCTCGATGCGGCCCATCGACAAGCGTTCCGCGCAAGCAGGGAGTCTGATACTGCTGAGCATACTCCTGCACAATCGCCCCAGCGGCCGCAGCACGAGCAAGCACCTGGGACCATTCCTGTTCTGTGGCATCCAAACCGGCGACAACGCCAACCGCGTTGTAGCCGCCGCACGGCTTGACAACCCATCGATCCTTTTCGGCAAATCGCGACAACTGGGTGCTTTCGTCCAGGATCTCGGTATAGGGCACATGCTCCCGGACAAACGCCTGCTCCTCCGGGCTTAACAAGGACTGACCCGCCTCAGACCACAGATACGCAAAAACAGTCTTAGTCGCGCACGGCCATGTTCTAAATCCACCGACGATGCACGAAAGCCCTTCCTGGGCAGCCTCGATTAAGGCAGAACGTCCGTCGCACGGCTTATCCCACAGCTCGCCGGTCACCGCACGCCGCCAAACGCAATCAATAGGACCGACGGCATCGCACAGGCGCCTAGCACCGCTCTCGTCTTCGGCAATCCGCAGGTCGCGCACATCCGCAAAGCGTGCGACTACACCCCGCCGCCTCATAAGGTCGACAAAATGAGCCGCATCTTCCAAGTCAATGCTTTCCGAATAGTCGACGATTGCCACCGAAGCGGGACATTTCTTTGATTGCGGTGCATAGAGCCCCTCGTCAACGCGGGCCCCGTCGTCCGATCGTGCACTATACTCGGTGCGGCGAGGATGGGCCAGCTTCCACTCTGCATAGGTCTCAAACAATGCATCTATCCAGCTACCGCACAAGTCGTACTGCCGAAAGCCGGGATGGTCGGATGCAAATTCCTCAAAGGAGGGCGTCATCCGAACAGCCTGACTGACCGCATCGGTCACTACCATTCCGGCACTGCCGTCGGTATTGAGCTCGCAAAACGTATACGAACCGGTGTCCTCGTCAAGAAAGATATCAACGCGCGCAAGGGGGATCTGGCAATCATAGCCGGCATCCATAGCGCACAGGTCAGCAAAAGCCTGATCCATGCGAAACCACGCACGCACGGAGGCATCGGAACAAAACGCCCGCGTCACCTTGTCCATAATGCCGTACATGCGCTCGGCCGCCTCCTTAAGAAGCGCCGTCATATCCTTATCGAATATCTTTGGCGTTAAAGCCCAGGGCGCAGGATCTCCGTGGTAGAGCGCATGGGTTTGAGACAAGTATTCGTCGCCTTTGCGACGACCAGGCAGGTCGCCTTCGCGCGTGCGCACGATGCGTTCAAAATAATCTTCGAGCTCTCGCGTCTTCAATGTTGCCACATTACCCTCCATTGCTTGATTTTTTGCTCATGCTACGCCAGCACGCACGACTTCGGCGCGCTTGAATAGGCTTCTAAATTAGCAACACATTTTTGCATGGGGCGGCAGGCGGCGACATATACTCCTGCTCAAGCGCATGCACAGCCCCGCAAAAAACGCCAGACGGGCAAGCCGTCTGGCGCTATCAGAGTGAGCTATACGCCGAGTCTAGTCGTAGACGCCCATTTTAAGCAGTGTGAAGGTCGGGGCGCCGTCACCCTGTGCGACGCGGACCGTGCAAGTTTCGGTACGGCCCCTGGATGCATCCGCTTGAATTGCGGCGATGAACTGGTCCTTTGGCAGGCCGTAAGTGCTCTCGGGGATGTCAGAAGGAAGTAACGCACCGCCAGCACTGTAGACCTCATAGGTGAGCTCGTAGATGTTGTCGCCAAGGTCAGTCGCGCCCGCAACGATGGCACACGATGGGTTGTAATTTCCCTGACCGTATTCCTGCTTCAGGTACAAGTACCCGTCATGCGCTTCGGCCGAATCGGCAAGCATCTGCCCACCCGACCCTTTATCAAAGGTCATGTCAGCATCCGAGAGCGTCAGACCCGTCAGGCGATTGAGTTCCCTATTGATCACATCGGTCGCCATGCGCTGATAGTGACCGTTGTCATAGTCGCCTTTCTCGATTCGATACGGCGCGTTGTCAATAAAATGGCACCAGATAAACTTAACCAGCTTGTATTTCTCGTCATCAGAAAGTCCGTCAGTCGAATCGAAGCCGCCCGCCTGATACCAGTCCCGATCGAAGTGCTCCTCCGTAAAGTTCGACAGGAACAGATTCGCGGCGGCATAGGTTGCCTGGTCATTGAGGTCGACTTTTACGCTGCTGCCGGTCTGCTCAGGCTCATCCGCCTCATCCTCGTCGGCGGCAGGCTTCTCCTTGGCGCTTCCCTCGTCCTTGTGCTCGGCCGAGCCCTCGTCGGACCCGAGCACCGTGATCTGCGATGAATTGCCCTGCCCAAGCGGACCCAGCACGCCGGTCAGCGCCAGAGCGGCACCGCCGGCAACGAGCACGCCCGCCACGCACATGCCGACAATCACCGCGCGCTTATGCGATTTCTTTTGTACGGCACCCTGCACGGGAGGCATCCCTGCCGCCGGCATCGGTGCGGGCTCGGCGGGCGCGGCCGCCGGAGAGGCAGCGCCCATGCGCGCCCCGCAGTTCGTGCAAAAATCGGTTCCGTCGGGCATCTCGGAGCCACACTTGGTGCAAAACATATTCGGGCATCCCCTCACAACAAACGGTATCTGCCGCCATCATATTGAGCCTTCGCAGCCCAAATGTGTTGCGCAACATTGGTCGCCGTCTTCGAGTGCCGGCAAAACGTGCCGGGCCCTATCCCGTCACACGCACGCTGGGGCAAAGGTCTGCCAGCGGGCACTCGTCGCACTTGGGCTTACGGGCATCGCAAATCTCGCGGCCAAAGGTGATCCACTGGTGATTGACCGACTCCCAATACTCGTGCGGCAAGATCTTGAGCAGATCTTGCTCGGTCTTGAGCGGCTCTTTGGCGTGCGTCTTGGGACTCAGCATCAGGCGGTGCGCGATGCGGTTGACGTGCGTATCCACCGCGATGCCTTCCACGATGCCGTACCCCACGTTGAGCACGATGTTCGCCGTCTTGCGCCCAACGCCCGGCAGCTTGACGAGTTCCTTCATGTCTGCCGGCACCTCGCCGCCGTAATCGGCGACGATCATCTGCGCGGCCTCCACGGCATGCTTGGCCTTACTCTTATAAAAGCCGAGCGACTTAATGGTGTCCGCCACGTCGGTCACACTTGCTCCGGCCATGGCCTCGGGCGTGGGCCACTGGGAAAACAGCTTCGGCGTCACCTTGTTGA
>URIJ01000196.1 GCA_900547835.1 uncultured Collinsella sp. | reverse complement strand
TGGGTGAGATGTTCTCGACCGCCAAGGCGCTGGTCGCCTCGCAGGTGAGCATGGTGCCGTTTGCGATTGCGGCGTTGATCTACTGGGTCTTTAACTTTGTGGTCGAGATGCTGCTGGGCGCTGCCGAAAAGAAGCTGGACTATTATCATGACTAGGTTCGTTCCGCCGTTCTAACGAACGGCGGACTGCTCGACGCTGCGCGCGTGTCTGACGGCCAATCTGCTCCTCAAACCGTCGCTTGCGTACAGAAGTACGCGGCGCTCCTCTTTCGGAGCACATTGTCTCGCCAGTCACACGCTCGCTGACTTTTTAAACACATGGAGGTTCCCGTGGCCGGAACGGTAATGAATATAACGAACGCTCGTAAGGCGTTTGGTGGCAATGAGGTGCTTAAGGATATCTCGCTCGAGGTGAAACGTGGCGAGGTCGTGGCGATTATCGGGCCTTCGGGTGGCGGTAAGTCTACGCTGCTGCGTTGCGCCACGCTGCTCGAGACGCTCGACGGCGGCTCGCTCTCGTTTGGCGACCTTGCGGTCGCGACGGACGCGGGGTCGGGCGCGGTATATGCGAAGGGCGATGTGCCCAAGCAGGCGCGCTCGCGGTTTGGCTTGGTGTTCCAGAACTACAATCTGTTCCCGCACTATACGGTGATGAAAAACATCACCGACGCGCCGATTCGTGTGCTCAAGCGTCCGCGCGAGCAAGCGGAGGCCCGTGCACACGAGCTGATTGCGCAGATGGGGCTTACGGGCAATGAGAACAAAGTGCCCTGCGAGCTTTCGGGCGGTCAGCAACAGCGCGTGAGTATCGCCCGCGCCCTGGCGCTCGATCCGGAAATCCTGTTCTTTGACGAGCCGACCTCGGCGCTCGATCCCGAGCTGACGGCCGAGGTGCTGCGTGTCATCAAAGACCTCGCGGCGCAGAATATGACGATGGTAATCGTGACGCACGCGATGCAGTTTGCGCGTGATGTTGCCGACCGCGTGGTCTTTATGGATGGCGGTCGTATTGTCGAAGAAGGTCCTGCCGAGCAGGTCATCGACCATCCGCGTGAGCAGCGTACGCGCGAGTTCTTGAGCCGTATCGAGGGGTAGGCTCGACAACATATACAGGAATGCCGCCGCAGGTCGTTTGGCCTGCGGCGGTTTTATATTGACCCCGGAGCGATTTCTCAAAAGCTAAACGACCTGCCTGTCCTCTCGCCGCCCGTATTCATACGCGCGCCGAAAGGTGTGCATGGACAGGAGGCTGCAAGGGTAGGGTGGTGGCATAGGACATTTGGAGGGTGAGTCGGCTCGGCTGCCGACCATGCTGCTCCCGGGACGGCACCGACTGCGAACTCTCCCCGTTGGCGTCGCGCATCGCGCGCGACCCTGCAAGGAGGTCATCATGGGTGCTCCCAAGACCGGTAACGTAAGGAACGTGGTGCTCGTAGGCCAAGGCGGGGTGGGCAAGACTTCACTCGCCGAGGCCATGCTCCACCTTTCCGGCAAGACCGCCCGCCTGGGCGGCCACGACGGCACCAAGCCCACGCTCGACTATGACCCCGAAGAGGTCAAGCGTGCGTTTTCCATCTCGACGACCATCGCGCCGATCGACTGGAAGGGCGCACGCATCAATGTGCTCGATGCCCCGTGTTATCCCGATTTTATCGGCGACGCCTTTGCCGCGATGAGCGTCTGCGAGACGGCCCTGTTTGTGGTCGACGCCGAGGCCGGCCCGCAGCCTACGACGGTTAAGCTCTGGTATGCCGCCGAGGACCTGCGCCTGGCGCGTGCGGTGTTCGTAAACCGCCTGTCGCGCTCCGAGGCCAGCTTTGCGACCACGATGGGCCTGCTGCAGGAGCGCTTTGGCACGCGCCTGGGCGCCGTGACCCTTCCCTGGGGCGAGGGCGAGGACTTTGACGGCATCATCGACCTGGTGCGCATGAAGGCGCGCCATTGCAACGGCACCGAAGCCGTTGAGTCGGAGATTCCCGAGGAGTATCGTGCCCAGGCCGAGGAAGCCCATGACCATCTGTGCGAGCTGGTGGCCGAGGCCGACGATGAGCTGATGATGAAGTACCTGGAAGGCGAGGAGACGCTGACGCAGGAGGAGCTTGAAGGCCTGCTGTCGAAGGCGATCGCCGAGCGCATCTTTGTGCCGGTCTTTGCGGGCGATTGCATTAAGGAGCAGGGCGTCAACTCGCTGATGGACGACATTGCGACGTACTTCCCGGCGCCGACCGACTACGGCGAGATGCCGCTTATCGACGGCGATTCGCTCAAGATCTCGAGCGACGATGATCGTCCGGTGGCGTTTGTGTTTAAGACCCTGGCCGATCCGCAGCAGGGTCGCATCAGCTTTATCAAGGTGCTGACGGGCACGCTTGAGCCGGGCCTTGAGCTGATCAACGCCCGCACGCGCAAGAGCGACCGTCTGGCTCACCTGTATGTGATGTGCGGTCGCGATATGACCGAGGTTGGCCACGCTTATGCCGGCGACATCATCGTGGCGCCCAAGCTGGCGGCCGAGACGGGCGATACGCTCTCGATTACCGGCAAGGTCGAGGCTGCGGCGTTTAAGTTCCCCAACTCGCAGTACCGCATTGCCATCGAGGCCGAGAACCGCGGCGACGAGGAGAAGCTCTACACGTTTATCGAGAAGGCGTGCAAGGCCGATCCGACCATGAGCATCGACCGCGACGAGGAGACCGGCCAGACCATCATCTCTGCGGTGGGCGAGGCGCAGGTTTCGGTGCTGCTCAACCGTCTGGAGGACCGCACCAAGGTTGCGGCCAAGAGCGTGCCGATTCGCATTCCGTATCGCGAGACCATTCGCCGCACGGCGAGTGCCCAGGGCCGTCACAAGAAGCAGACCGGTGGCGCTGGCCAGTACGGCGACTGCTGGCTGCGCGTGGAGCCACTCATTGGGCCCGACGGTACGAGCGATGGCTATGAGTTTGTGGACGAGGTCGTGGGTGGCCGCATTCCGCGTTCGCTTATCCCCGCTGTGGACAAGGGCGTCCAGGAGACCATGAAGGACGGCATTATCGCCGGCTATCCGCTCACGGGCATTCGCGTCGCGGTGTACGACGGCTCGTATCACAGCGTCGACTCCAACGAGATGGCGTTCCGCGCGGCGGCCCGTATTGGCCTGCGCAAGGCGTGCGCCGATGCCGATCCGGTGGTTCTGGAGCCCATCGAAGAGATCACCGTGACCATTCCCGAGAGCTACGCCGGCGCCGTGATGGGCGATATCTCGGCCTCGCGCGGTCGCGTGACGGGCATGGAGACCGATGAGCGCGGCGATACCGTGGTTATAGCCCAGGCTCCGCTCGCCGAGCTGACCGATTACTCGACGCGCCTGCGTTCTATCACGCGCGGCACGGGCGACTTTACCATGAAGCCCGCCGGCTACGAGCAGGTTCCCTACGACGTTCAGGCCAAGCTGGTCGAGCGCTATGAGGAGGGCCGCGCTAAGTAGCGTGTGGCTTTGTCTGCAATGTAGGTGCTGACGAAGAGGCCGCCCTGGGTAACCGGGGCGGCCTTATTCAAGACTTTAGTCTGCTGGCCGCGCAGCGGCCAGCTTTAAACCACCCGCTACGCGGGTGGAGACAAACG
>URIJ01000195.1 GCA_900547835.1 uncultured Collinsella sp. | reverse complement strand
CCACGGCCGCCGCGATCGCCGCCACGACCACCGCGATCGTCACGGCCGCCGCGAGGACCGCGGTCCTCGTCCAGGCCCATGGCGACGAGCGGAGCGATAACCTTATCGAGAGCGGCCATCAGCTCGGTGGCCTCCTCGTAAGAAAGCTCGGGCAGGAGCTTCTCCTTCTTGTTGGCAAGCTCGACCAGGCCCTCAGCGGCATCCTCGGCGGCGAAGACAACAATCTTGCGCATATCGCCCTCGGCGTCGTCGATGCGGCCGACCAGATCGGCAGCCTCGGCCTCGGCCATCAGGCCATCGAGCTCACGGAGGCGCATGCCCAGCAGGTCGGACATTTCCTTCTGCTCCATCTTGGGCTTGAGGTCAAGAAGCTTGATGGCGCGCTCGATGTTCGCCATGCGCTCGGCCTTGGCCTCCTCCTCCTTGGAAATAGCAAAGCGACGGCTACGCAGCAGGCGGGCGGCCTTCTGCATCTTGTCCATCAGCTCTTCGTCATCGTAATCAGCGGCGGCCTCGACAACCTCGGCCTCCTCCTCGGCGGAAACCTCGTCAGCAGCCTCAACCTCGGCAGCTTCGGTCTCCACGGTCTCGACTGCCTCAACCTCGGCAGCCATGGTCTCGTTCTCGGTCTCGTTCATGATCTCTTCGTTCTCAGACATGAGACTCCTTCTTGGCCCTCTCGGGCATCATCGCCCCATTCGCGGGGCCCGTCGCGCACTCTTTGCGCTTTAAACATTCATGCCTCTCGGCAAAACGTCCATTAGTTTATGGTGTCGCCATCCAATCTAGCTGCAGAATCTATGTGCACACATTAATGCGACATGTCGCGGTATCATGGCCTGAACCAAACGTGTCCACCTTAAGGAGCCCGCCATGATTAAGCCCATCATGAAATCCGAGTTCTTTTTGCGCCTGCCTTCCGAAGACGCGGGACCCGACGATGCCGCGACCGGGCAGGACCTCCTGGATACGCTCAACGAACATGAGCACGAGTGCGTGGGCCTCGCCGCCAACATGATCGGCGTGCGCAAACGCATCATCTGCATAAAGGACGGCAACAGGACGCTCCTGATGTACAACCCTCAAATTCTTGAGCAGGTCAATGCCTATCAGACGAGCGAAGGATGCCTCTCGCTGATCGGCGAGCGTCCCTGCACCCGCTATCGCCGCATTAAGGTGGAGTATTTGGACGAGAACTTCGTCCACCGCATCAAAAACTTCTCGGGCTACACCGCCGAGATCATCCAGCACGAAATCGACCACTGTTGCGGAATCGTTATATAGTTCCGCCGATTCAAGAAAGCTCCCTGCAGCAAAACAACTGCAGGGAGCTTCTCATAGTGCGGAACTTCTATCCCACTAGCTCTGGCGGTAATGGTCAAAGAAGTCGGCGAGGTCTTCGAGCGACTCTTTGAGCACTTCCATGCGCGGCAGGTACACGATGCGGAAGTGGTCGGGCTCGCCCCAGTTAAAGCCGCCGCCGCGCGTGATGAGAATCTTCTTCTCGTGCAGCAGGTCGAGGGCAAACTGCTCGTCATCGGTGATGTTGAACTTCTTAACATCCATCTTGGGGAAGATGTAGAACGCCGCACGCGGCTTAACCACCGAGATGCCGTCGATCTTGTTGAGTGCCTCATACACAAAGTTGCGCTGCTCGTAGACACGACCGCCCGGGCGGATATAGTTGTTAACAGACTGATGGCCGCCGAGCGCCGTCTGGACGATCGACTGAGCCGGCACGTTGGAGCACAGGCGCATGTTGGAGAGCATGTTGATGCCCATGATGAAGTCGCTCATGCAGCGCTGGTTGCCCGAAAGCACCATCCAGCCAATACGATAGCCCGCGATCATGTGCGACTTGGAAAGGCCGCTAAAGGTGACGCAGGGCAGGTCGGGGGCGAGCGAGGCAATCGAGACGTGCTCGTAGCCGTCCATGCACAGGCGGTCGTAGATCTCATCGGCAAAAATCATCAGCTGATGCCTGCGTGCAACCTCGACGATGCCCTCGAGCACCTCGCGCGGATAGACGGAACCCGTAGGGTTGTTGGGGTTGATGATGACGAGGGCTTTGGTCGCGCTCGTAATCTTGGACTCCATATCCTCCAAGTCGGGATACCAATCCGCCTGCTCATCGCACAGATAATGTACGGGATGACCGCCGGCAAGGGTTGCGCACGCCGTCCAGAGCGGATAGTCGGGGCTGGGGATCAGAATCTCGTCGCCATTGTCGAGCAGCGCGTTCATCGAAAGCTGAATGAGCTCGGACACGCCGTTGCCTGTGTAGATATGCTCCATCTGAACGTTGGGCAGACCCTTGATCTGCGAATACTGCATAATCGCCTTGCGCGCGGAGAACAGGCCGCGCGAGTTGGAATAGCCTTCGCAGTCGGGCAGCTGCTGGCGCATGTCCTTGATAACCTCGTCGGGCGTGCGGAAACCGAAGGGCGCCGGGTTGCCGATATTGAGCTTGAGGATGCGCTCGCCTTCGTCCTCCATACGGGCAGCCTCGTCGACGACGGGGCCGCGCACGTCATACAGAACGTTCTCGAGTTTGGTGGATTTGGAAAAAGTACGCATGGTGGTGCTCCTTGGAATTTGAGCTGAGGGATGGGGTTCGGGCTTGGAAACGTTGCGGGACGATGATGCCTCGCCCTGATCGGCGTCACCGGCGAGCAGCCAGGTAACATCGACCTCCAAAATGCGGGCGAGCAGCTCTGCCACATCGCGCCGCGGAATCGTCTTGCCGCTCACATATTGGCTCATCTGACTCTTGCCGAGTTTTTTGCCGAGCATCTCCGATGCACGAATCACGTCCGACTGTCGAACGTCGCGATCGGACATAGTCTGTCGCAGGCGATCGCTAAACGTCTCTTGGGCCACAGGAACCTCCTTGCTGGCAAAGTTCAATTTATAGAACACGAATTGAACCAGAGTTCAATTTAGGCATCAGTATAACGCGGCACCTCATTCGAAAGTTCAATTTCATAAGAAAATGTACCGGACTCTGAGATTTGCCCAAAGCGGACAATGACGTGTACACGTTTAGAGGTATTCGAGGAAACGAGCCGCCGCAAGCGAAACGTCAGCGGTGCGGCATATGGCGTTGATCTGCCGATGAGGATGTCCCTCGAGCGGGCGCACGGCAACATCGAACTGGCAGCGACGCAAGATGAGCGCGGGAAGAATGCTCACGCCCAGGCCGTCCTCGACCATGGCCATAATCGCATAGTCATCCCAGGTCGACAGTTTTGAGCGCACTGTCAGTCCCGCGTGGCGAAACAGCGGCGTAATCTCGTCGTCGCTACCGCGTTCCAGCAGAATAAACTGCTCGATGGACAAATCGGCAAGGGAAACGACCTCCGCGGTGGCAAGCGAGGAGTCCGCTGGCACCACGGCCATCAGCTCGTCTTGCACCAACGGCCGCGACGCCATGCCGGCGCCGCGTGGCTCACGCGGGATAAAACCCAGGTCACAACGACCCTCAGCCACCCATTGTTCAATCTCTGAGTAATCGCCCATCAGCAACTCATAATTGACGTCCGGGTGATCGGCGCGAAAGCGCGCAATCACCGGCGGCAGCACGTGGGTCGCCACGCTCGAAAACGTACCGATGCAGA
>URIJ01000194.1 GCA_900547835.1 uncultured Collinsella sp. | reverse complement strand
TGTGCCATCAAGGCCCCTCTCTTTTGGCGAATCTTGGGGCTTTAGTATGACACCTAGGTTTACAGCTGACAAGACAGCTGTAAACCTAGGTGTAAAGTTGAAATAAAGATTCAATCTTGGGTCGGGTCCATTTTCGAACTGGCAAGCTGAGGATAGCTGAGCTCTCGATGGCGCAGGAGGCATCTTTCGCCACCGCAACACCGCTTGGCGCGAGTTGCACGCCGTGGGGCGCAAACGGTCCGCACCCCCACAAGCGGTCCGCACCCAATGTGGCAAAATCGAACTACTAAGGGGGCTTAGAATGCTCAAGATTATTGCCTGCGACGATGATGTCGCTTTTCTAGATAGACTGCACCGGATGATCGACCGTTGGTCGACCGAGACGGGCACGACGGTCGATGTTGCGCTCGTCACGCGCGGCGAGGACCTGCTGGCCCGCCATGCCGCATCGCGCGCCGACATCATTCTGCTCGACATGATCATGCCACTCGTCAACGGCATGGACACCGCACGCGAATTGCGCCAGGCCGACACCGCCGTGCGCCTGGTGTTTCTCACCTCATCGCCCGAGTTTGCACTGGAGTCCTACGAGGTCCGCGCCTTCGACTACCTGCTCAAGCCCGTGACTTACGAACGCCTGGCGCAGTTGCTCGACGAGCTTTCGAGCATGCGCCCGGCGGCAACCGACGAGCTCGTGATCAAAACTTCCTTTGGCTACCACGCCCTGCGCCTGTCCGACATCGAATATGCCGAGGCGCGCAACAAGCACGTGGTCTTCCACCTGCGCGACGGACGCGATATCGAGGCACTCGAGTCGTTCCGCAGCGTCGAGGACCGCTTGGAGCAAAACGCAGTCTTCTTTAAATGCCACCGCAGCTACCAGGTCAACCTGCGCAATATCGATCACTTTGACCGCACGGACATCGTCATGCGCTCCGGCGCGTGCATTCCACTGTCGCGCAGCTGCAAGCAGGGATTCCAAGACGCCTACTTTGCGGTGCGCTTTGAGAGTGGAAGACACTGATGGTCTCCTCGGTCGAAATGATCCTTTGGGCAATCCACCACGCCACGACGTTGCTCTTTGGCGTCTTTGCCTCGGCGGCGCTGTGCGGTATCGAGATCAACCGGCGTCATGCGCTTGAACTGGTGCTGGTCGGTGCCGTAACCGGATGCGCATTTGGCCTCGCCAATGCCGTCGGCGGCGAGCTTTTCGCCCGCCAGGTATATCCGCTCGTCGTGCATCTGCCGCTCATCATCTATTTGTGCGCGCGCTACCGCCTGAGCCCGCTGCTTGCCGTGCTCGGCATTACGAGTGCCTATCTGAGCTGCCAGTTCAGCAATTGGATGGGCATCGCCGCATTTGCCGCAACCGATTCTCAGATCGCGTACTATCTGGCGCGCATCGCGACCACACTCGCCGTCTTTGCCGTCCTGCTGCATTGGGCCGGCGACATCGGTCCGCGCTTAGCGATTAAAAGCACCACCGAGCTGGGCATCCTTTTAATCCTGCCGCTCGTCTATTACATCTTTGACTACGCCACCAACGTCTACACCACGCTCTTCCACTCGGGCTCGGTGGTAACCGTTGAGTTTTTGGCGTTCGCCCTCTGCGCCTTCTACCTTATGTTTCTTGCCGTCTACCTTCGCGAATACGAGGCAAAGGAAATCGCCGAGCGCGAGCGCTGGATGCTCGCGACCCGCGACAGCGCAGCCATCAAAGAGCTCGAAGCCTGGCGCCAGTCCGGACGCGAGCTCTCGGTTCTCCGTCACGACATGCGCCACTACCTGCGCGGTCTAGCGACCCTGATCGAAGAGGGTCGCACCGATGAGGCACTCGAGCGCATCGACGCGCTCTGCGAGACCAACGACCGCACCGCCGTGCGCCGCTACTGCGCCAACGAAACGGTCAACATTGCGCTCTCGTCGCTTTCCGCGGACATCAACGCGCACGACATTACCGCCGACCTGCGCGCCGCTGTGCCCGAAACCGTCCACGTGGACGATGTCGATCTGTTCAGTGTGGTATCGAACGCCCTGGACAATGCCATCGCCGCGGCGAGCGCCGCCCCCGAGGGCAAGCGGTTTGTCGACCTGGACCTTCGCTACGAAGACGGTCATCTTCTACTGCTGGTTTCCAACACGTTTGGCCGTGCGCCGCACATGGTCGATGGCATGCCCGTGGCTCAGCACACTGGGCACGGCTTTGGCACCAAGAGCATTATGCTTGCCGTCGAGCGCATGAACGGCAACTGCCAGTTCCGCATTAATGGCGACCGGTTTGAGCTGCGCGCCGTGATGTAGGGGCTGCCGCCAGCCTCGCTACAGCGGTGCAGCCGCCGGGGTCAGCTGTTTAATGTAGGCCCACATGCGCTGCTTGGCGGCCTTGTCGGTGAGCGCCGCCTCAAAACCGTCGAGCGCTAGCACGCGGCGCCCCTGCACATGCGCGACCAGGCCGGGCTTGAGCATGGCGGTGTCAAAGTCATCAATTGCCACAAGCATATCGGCATAGGTCTCGCGCATGACATCGGCCGCGCTGTTGTCCAGCAACAGCACCGCCTCGGGGTCCAAGGTCTCCAGCGCCTCGCGGAACAGGTCGCACGTCAGGGCCTCGCCCGGCGTGACCGCTCCGTCGCCCGCGCCGGCGACGCTTGCCAGCACGCAAAAATCCTCGGGGGCATATCCGATGGCGCCGAGCGCCTTGCGCAACGCGGCGCCATCCGCGCCGGCAGCCAGCTCGCCGCCCGAGCACTCGGCTTCATCCAAATCGCCTTTGACCAGCACAATCGGCGAGCACGCGTTGCCCGCGATACGCACGCCACGGCCCGCGAGCGATGCGAGCTCCCGCTCGGTCGCCTGAGCGATGGCTTCTTTTTTCTGGCTTTGTGACGTGGGCATGCGCTCTCCAATCGTTTGCGTGCCCACCATTATATAAAAGAGCCGCCCGCGAGTGGTTGCTTTACGAGCCGCTGGGTATAAGCACGGTCGTACTGAGTTTACGCGGCCGAGCCGCGTCGCATTATGGAGGTCACCATGGCTGACATCAAGCAGATTACCCCCGAGAACTTCGACGCTGTCGTCAACGATAGCCTGCCCGTACTGGTTGATTTTTGGGCCCCGTGGTGCGGCCCCTGCCGCTCGCTCTCGCCCATCGTAGACGAGGTTGCCGACGAGCTGGCCGGCAAGCTGGCTGTGGCCAAGTGCAACGTCGACGACAACCAGGACCTAGCCATGAAGTTTGGCGTCATGAGCATCCCCACGCTGATTGTCTTTAAGAACGGCGAGGAGGTCGACCGCTCGGTCGGCGCCCTACCCAAGGCAAGGCTTCAGGCACTGCTGGAGAAACATCTGTAATACGCTTGTTACTTGCCTGCCGTCCATGAGCGGTTTCGCACCGCTCGCCGGAGTGCCAAACGCAAGGCATGCGACCACGGATAGTATGGTAGACACAAACAGCCCCCAGTGAACGGGTGCGGGTCAGACGGACTCGCACCCGTTTTCTTATGCGGCGGCGCCCAAGGCGGGCGTAGTAGAATCTGAACCACCATTTCGCCCCGTACAAAAGGAGATTCCCATGCATGACGTCGGAATGAACATGAGCCAGCTTGCCATGAGCGTCAAGCAGGT
>URIJ01000193.1 GCA_900547835.1 uncultured Collinsella sp. | reverse complement strand
GGCGTCGCCGCGGGTGTGGACCTCTTTATTATCGAGACCATGACCGACCTGGCCGAGATCAAGGCGGCGGTCCTCGCCTGCCGCGAGAACTCCGACCTGCCCGTCTTTGCCACCATGACTTTTGAGGAAGACGGTCGCACCTTCCTGGGCACGAGTCCCGAGGTTGCCGCCATCACGCTCGATGCCATCGGCGCCGACGTTTTGGGCATCAACTGCAGCCAGGGACCGGCCGAGCTCCGAGGACTCGCCGCACGTATGCTCACCGTTACCGATAAGCCCATTATGGTGCAGGCCAACGCGGGACTCCCCCACGTGGACGACGACGGCAACACCGTCTTTGACATCCAGGCCCCCGAATACGCCGAGGCCGTCGCCGGCATGATCGCCGACGGCGTGAGCGTCGTGGGCGGTTGCTGCGGTACCACGCCCACGCACATGGCAGCGCTGCGCACGCTTATCGATAACCACACGCCCAGTCCGCGCCACCGCAAGCCCAGCATGTCGGTCACAAGCGCCCAGACCGTGGTGGACCTCCCCTGCGACGGCCACAAAATCGCCGTCATCGGCGAGCGCATCAACCCCACCGGTAAAAAACGCCTGCAGCAGGCCCTGCGCGACGGCGATCTGGACTACGTCGTAAGCCAGGGCATCAGCCAGCAAGAACAGGGCGCCGATATCTTGGACGTCAACGTGGGCCTGCCCGAGATCGACGAGGTCAAGGTCATCCAGCAAGCGACCGAGCAGCTCCAAGGCTCCACGCTGCTGCCGCTGCAGATCGACTCCACCGACCCCGCAGCCGTCGAGGCCGCCGTGCGCCGCTACGCCGGCAAGCCCATCATCAACTCGGTCAATGGCAAGCAGCAGATCATGGATGAGATCTTTCCACTGGTCGCCCACTACGGCACCAACGTTGTCGGCCTTACGCTCGACGAAGGCGGCATCCCCGATACCGCCGAGGCTCGCTTCGCCATCGCCGAGCGCATCGTGGCCGAGGCTGCCCGCTACGGCATCGGACCGGACCGCATCCTCATCGACTGCCTGGTCATGACCGCCTCGACCAACCAGCGCCAGGCCGAGCAGATCCTGCGTGCCATGTCCCTGTGCAAGGAGCGCCTGGGTGTCAAATGCGCGCTCGGCGCGTCGAACATCAGCTTTGGCCTGCCTGCCCGCCCGCTGCTGGGCTCGGTCTTTTTGGCCGCCGCCTTTGGCGCGGGCCTGGACGCCCCCATCATGAACCCGGGCTCCAAGCGCTTTATGGACACCGTCTACAGCTATCGCGTGCTGAGCGTTGAGGACGAGGGCTCGACCGGATACATCGAACGCTACGCCGGCTGGACCGATCCCTATAAGATCGCCGCCAACCCGGCAGCAGCTCAGGCCGCATCGAGTGATGCCGCGCCGGCCGCGGGCACCGCGGGCACCGCCGGCACCGTCGGCAACGACGACCCGATTCGTCGCATGGTCGTCTCGGGCCGCAAAGGCGAGATCGCTGCCGAGACCGAGCGTCTGCTGGCAGACCACGACGCCATGGACCTCATCAACAATCACTTTATCCCCGCCCTCGACGAGGTTGGCGTCCTCTTTGACCAGGGCAAGTTCTTCTTGCCGCAGCTCATGGCCTCGGCCGAGGCCGCGCGCGTGGGCTTCGACACCATCAAGCGCCTGATGCCCGCCGGCGAGATCGCCGACAAGGGCAAGATCTGCGTGGCCACCGTCAAGGGCGACATCCACGATATTGGCAAGAACATCGTCAAAATGTTGCTCGATAACTACGGCTACACCGTCTTTGACCTGGGCCGCGACGTCGATCCGCAGGAGGTACTCAAGACCGTCAAGGAGCGCGATATCAAACTCGTCGGCCTCTCGGCGCTTATGACCACCACCGTCGTCGCCATGGAGGAGACCATCAAGCTGCTCCATGCCGAGGTTCCGGGCGTCAAGATTATCGTAGGCGGCGCCGTGCTCACCCCCGAATACGCCAAGCAGATCGGCGCGGACTACTACGCCAAGGATGCCGCCGAAAGCGCGCGCATTGCCGAAGAGGTCTTTGGGCAGTAACACAACGGAAACAACCGAGCACTAAAACGTGCCGCACGCGCCACTTGGCACGTGCGGCACGTTAGAATAGATAAGACTATGCTCGTTTTGGCAGATAGGAGCGCAAGGATGGCGATCACGCCCGCAGAAATCGCGGAAACCCGCGGCATGGTTGAGGAGCAGAACCTCGACATCAGGACCATCACCATGGGTGTTTCGCTCATGGGTTGCGGCGACGAGAACCTCGACCGCATGTGCACGAAGATCTACGACCACGTGACGCACACGGCTGAGCATCTGGTCGAGACCGCCGAGAACCTCGAGCGCGAGTACGGTATCCCCATCGTCAACAAGCGCGTTTCCGTCACCCCGGTGGCGCAGATCGCCGCGTGCTGCAAGGATGAGGACCTCACCCCCATCGCGCACGCCCTCGACCGCGCGGCCGAGACACTCGGCATCGATTACCTGGGCGGCTTCTCCGCACTCGTCCAGAAGGGCATCGGCGACGCCGATCGCCGCGTTATCCAGTCCATCCCCCAGGCGCTCGCCACCACGAGCCGCGTCTGCTCCAGCGTCAACGTCGCCAGCCTGCGCGCCGGTATCAACATGGATGCCGTGCTCATGGCCGCCCAGACCATCATCGATGCCGCTAAACTCACGGCCGACCAGGATTCCGTCGGCGCTTCCAAGTTTGTCTGCTTTGCCAACATGGTCGAGGACTCCCCGTTTATGGCGGGCGCCGTCCACGGCGGTGGCGAGGCCGACGCCGTCATCAACGTAGGCGTCTCGGGCCCCGGCGTTATGGCCGCAGCCCTGGAGACGCTGCCCGATTCCGCCTCGATGATGGAAGTCGCCGAAAAGATTAAGCAGACCGCCTTTAAGATCACCCGTGCCGGCGAGCTCATGAGCCGCGAGGCCGCCCATCGTCTGGGTGTCGAGAAGGGCATTGTCGACCTGTCGCTGGCTCCCACGCCTGCCATCGGCGACTCCGTCGCGCGCATCCTCGAGATCATCGGCGTGGGCACCTGCGGTGGCCCGGGCACGACCTGCGCGCTCGCCATGCTCAACGATGCCGTCAAGAAGGGCGGCGTCATGGCCAGCTCCAGCGTGGGCGGTCTCTCCGGCGCCTTTATCCCCGTGTCCGAGGACGCCGGCATGATCGCCGCCGTCGAGGCCGGTGCGCTTTCGCTCGAGAAGCTCGAGGCCATGACCTGCGTGTGCTCCGTTGGCCTGGACATGATCGCCATCCCCGGCGACACCCCGGTCGAGACCATCGCCGGCATCATCGCCGACGAGATGGCCATCGGCGTCATCAACAACAAGACCACGGCCGTCCGCGTGATTCCTGCCATCGGCAAGGGCGTGGGTGACTGCGTCGAGTACGGCGGCCTGTTCGGCCGTGCGCCCATCATGCCGGTGAACCCCAACGCCGGCACCGTGCTTGCCCATCGCGGTGGACGCTTCCCGGCGCCGCTGAACTCGCTGAAGAACTAGCTGAGGATACGGGCGAGGAGCCCCGGGGAGGGCAAATATATAAGGTCGCCTGCTCGGACAGTCCTGACTCGCACGGAGAGCACATTAAGTGCTCTCCGGCTCGTGCGGAACTCGCGATCGAC
>URIJ01000192.1 GCA_900547835.1 uncultured Collinsella sp. | reverse complement strand
AGCGCAAGGGTGAAGAGGTCCATGTCGGGCCGGGCGGATTGCATATCGATACGCTTGAGGACGATGGACATAGTGTGCATACCAATGACGACGGCACCGTCACCATCGACGGCGAGACGTTTTCCAGCTGGAAGGAAGCACACGACAAGCTCGACCATCATGGCAAGCATTTCCACACCAAGGTCGGACGTGCATGGAACAAATTCCCCTTCCCCGCACTTGTCACTCTCGCCTATCTGGTGCTCGGCATTGTCTACGGCACATGGGGCATGGGGCTTTTCCTCGTCTTTCTGGTTCCCGTCTACTACGCGATTGGTGACTTCATCGATCGGCGCCACCTGTCTAAGCTGATCGAGGCCATCTACCCGGCAGCCGCCATCGCTTGGTTCCTCTACATGTGGCTCTGTTTGGGACAGCCCCATCCTGCATGGATCATCCTCATCACGATTCCCGTCATAAAGGCGCTCATGCGCTGGTGCCGCAAACAATGGAAGCACCGCAAACAGGCCTAAACCACCCCAACCAGCCAGCGCCACTCATCCGACACCGCCCGCCCCTTCCAAGTTGCGGTGAGATAGGGACTGTTTTGAAGCTCCAAAGCGCCAAACAGTCCGTATATCACCGCAACTTACAAACAACTGGGTCAGTTCCGGCACGGAGATTAGCATTGAGCTGACCGCGCGCCAAGAAAAGGGCCTATTTACTACGTTTAACTCGAGGGAGCCGACCATACCCGCCTTTTCCGAAAACTGGCAAGCCCTCTACCTGCGGTTTTAATTTCATAATCTTTGTCACGGTCGAGGGTGTGGTAGCAAACGTAGTAGATAGGCCCATTTTGTGGCATACGACCCATACAAGCCCAATCTCGAAGGCCAAAGAGAGCCTCTCATCCACGCCTGCGAGCGAAAACCAAATAGAATGAAAGGCAAATGGAAAAGCTCATCGGCCAGTACGTTGAGATGCTGAACGACAGACATCCCCAGCAAAACGGGGCAAACGCCGGGCCATCTAATGGTTGTCCGGCGTTTGCCCAGATAAAACCTGCCAAAAATAAACCTGTCCCTTTTTGGCAGGTTACTCGGCGCTCTTGAGGGCACCGACCATGTCGATCTTATTGAGGGTGCGATTGGTAGCGAGGTTGACGACAATCGTAAAGCCGAAGGAAAGTACCACGGCGAGCACGTAGCTCAGCGGCTCAACCTCGACGTCAAAGTACAGCGACGGCATCTGCAGAATGTACGTAAAGCTCTCGGCGAGCAGGCCGCCCAGCGGCACGCCCAGCGCGGCGCCGATTGCCGTAAGAATCAACGTCTCCTTGTTGACGTAATGGTGTACCTCGCCGCGGCGGAAACCGAGCACCTTGATAGTCGCCAGTTCGCGCTCGCGCTCCGAAATGTTGGTGTTGGACAGCGTAAACACCACCACGAACGACAGGCACGCCGCCATAAAGGTCACAAGTACCACGACCGAATTGATAATCGTAAAGTTCGCCTCATAGTTTTCCCAGTGCTCGGCCGTACTCGAAATCGTAAGCCAACCGTCACTCTTAAGATTCTTGCTAAACGCAATCTGGTCGGCCGACGAACCCTTAAGCAACACAAAGACGCCGTTAGGGCGCGCGCTTCGACCGAACGCGCGCTCATAGGTGCTCTGCGTCATATAGAGCGTGTTGCCCAGATAGTTGAGCGAAATGTCGCTGACCTTGACCTTGGCGACGTTGAGCGACGAATCCTGGACGTGAGCCGTATCGCCCGGCTGAATCCCCAGCACCAGCTGTGAACTCTTGCTCAGATACACGTCTCCGTCACGCAAAGACAGCGGTTCTTTGGACTCATCCTCCAGGCGCACGTAATCGTCCAAGTCACCCGTGCGGTCGTCGGGAATCACGATGAGCTGCACGGTCTCGCTCTTGCCGCCAAACGTAAAGGTGACGTTGTCGGTCATAATCGGCAGGGTCGAGGTCACCGTCACGTTGGAATCATTGGCCGTGCTGCGCTCATCCAATGCCGCGCACGTCTGCGAAAAATCGTCGGGATTGGCGACCGCCAGCAAGTCATAGCGCGTGATATGCCCGTACTGTTTGGGCGAAAGCGCCACCGACGTATCACGAATGCCCATACCGCAGATTACGAGCGCCGTGCATCCCGCAATGCCAAAGATGGTCATAAAGGCACGCTTTTTGTAGCGGAACAGGTTACGCGCGGCAACCTTGTTCAAAAAGCCCATGCGGCGCCAGATAAAGCCGATGCGCTCGAGCAAGATGCGTGAGCCGGCGCGCGGCGCCTTGGGACGCATGAGCGAAGCCGGCGTCTCGGCCATCTCGTGGCGGCAGGCGATAATCGTGGCACCCACCACGCCCACGGCAAACAGCGCCACCGAGACGATTGAGGACACAATGTCGTACGAAAGCAGCATCTGGGGCAGCGAGTACATGTCGTCGAACACCGTAAACAGGAACAGCGGCAGGCCCACAAATCCGATGATGTTGCCGAGCACGCCGCCGATCAGACAAGCCCACAGCGCATAGTCCACGTATTTGGACAGGATGCGCCCGCGTGAATAGCCGAGCGCCTTGTACAGGCCAATAAGCGTGCGCTCCTCCTCGACCATACGCGTGGCGGTGGTAAGGCTGATGAGCACGGCGACGATAAAGAAGATGAACGGGAACACCGTGGCGATGGCCTCAATTGACGAGCTATCGCTCTCCACGCTCGAGTAGCTTGCGATATTGCCGCGGTCCTGGATGTACCAGGTGCATTCGCCCAGATCAGAGAGCTCGGCGCGGGCATCGGCAAACTGCTGGTCGGCGGCGGCGCGGCGCTGATCCAGGTCGGCCTGCGCTTGCACGCGCTCCTCGCTGCCCTCTGCCATGCGATTGATGTTGTCCTGCTCAATCCCAAAGAGCATATTCGCCTGGCGCTCGGCCGCATCCAAGCTTGCCGGCGTGTCGACCGTCAGTTCCTGAGCGCGCGCCTTCTCACGCTCCTCGCGGATCTTCTCGATATTGCCCTTGACCTCATTGATCTTTGCCGCGTAGGAATCCGAATAGGAGTTGAGGCTCTTGGCTCCCTCGACGATCACGTGGACCGCGGAGTAGGAAGAAGATGTCGCGGCGTCCTCGCTCACATAGAACTTATAGTCCGCCGCCGAAGCAGCGCGAAAGGCGTTGACTGTCGAGTCAGAACTTACATCAGTGGGGTCGAGGACCTCAGCCGTAATGGTGTAATCGCCCGCGGCAAACTGGTCCTTGGCGCTTTGATTGGACGAGCTCGCGTCATTGGCGGCAAAACTCACCGTATCGCCGATTTTCTTGCCCGATGCCTTCAGGAACTTCGAAGTCACCGCGACTTCATCAGCGCTCTCGGGCAAATCGCCGTTCACGAGCACCGGCTGATCGATGTTCTCCTTGGAGAGACTCTGCACGACCACGCGCTCGCGCGTTGTGCCCACGGCGGTGTAGGCGGTCTCGGTGTAGATGCCCTCGGCCGTTTCGACGCCATCGACCTCTTGTATGGCGTCGAGATCATCGTCAGTCAGGCCATAGGTCGACTGCACGTTAATGTCATAGACATTTTGCTGGTCGAAGTAGGCATCAACCGAATCACACAGGTCCTCGCAACCCGCCTTAAGGCCGCACATCACGCTCACGCCAAGCGCGGTGATGACCACGATTGACAAGAAGCGCTTAAGACTGCCTCGGATTGTGC
>URIJ01000191.1 GCA_900547835.1 uncultured Collinsella sp. | reverse complement strand
CAGGCGCCCGATACGGTCGATAGCACGCCGCAGGGCGGGTTTGACCTTTACGCTATTGCTCAATAACTGCACCTGTCGCTCAACCCCGCCGCCAAGAGTGGGACAATAGTCCTCGACACCGTTGTTTACTATTGGAGGAAGTAGCATGTCCACCGTCACTACCATCAAGCGCGGCGGCCTCACCGCGGCCATCGATTCCATGGGCGCCCAGCTCACGAGCCTTGCCCTCAACGGCAACGAGTATCTGTGGCAGGGCGACCCGGCCTTTTGGGGCAAGCATGCGCCTATCCTGTTCCCCATCGTGGGATCGCTGCGCAACAACACGGCGACGTCTGCGGCCGGCACCTGCGAGATGCCGCGCCACGGACTCGCGCGCATCGTCGAGCACAAGCTGGTCGAGGTTTCGGAGGACGGCTCCTCGGTAACGTACGAGATCACTGACACGCCCGAGTCGCTCAAGGCGTTCCCGTTCCACTTTAAGCTCAACATGACCTATGCCCTGACCGGCGACGCCACGCTCACGCAGACCTTTGCCGTCACCAACACCGGCGACGTGGCCCTGCCGTTCTCGGTGGGCGGTCATCCTGCATTCAACGTGCCCGCCCCCGGTGCCGAGGACGAGGCATTCGAGGATTACGAGCTGGCGTTTACCGAGGCTTGGACCAACGAGGCCCCCATCATCACGCCCGACGGTCTTATGACGTTCGAGGGTAGCTACAAGGCCCCCGATAACTCGGACGTGCTGCCCATCACGCACCGCAGCTTCGATAACGATGCCATCATGTTCACCGATACCCCGGGCTCCACGCTCACGCTGCGCGGTCGCAAGTCGGGCCACGGCGTCAAGATCGACTTTGAGGGCTTTAAGTACATCGGCGTGTGGTCTGCCGCCAACGACGCGCCGTTTGTGGCGCTCGAGCCCTGGACCGGCCACACCACCATGGATACCGAGGACGACGTCTTCGAGCACAAGGTCAACACCATCACCTTGGCGCCGGGCGAGACGGACGTTCGCAGCTTTAGCGTTACGCTGCTCTAGGGGTTCCGCACGGAGCGGTCATAACTTGAGCGTGGATGATCTCCCGTTTTGAGCCCGTGTGCGAGCCAAAAGTGGGAGATTTTCCACGCTCATTCCGATGCATGGGTCGGGGCAGCTAATTTGGGACGGGGCTATTTTGACTGCTTTCACATGCAAGCAGTCAAAATAGCCCCGTCCCAAATTAGCTGCCCTTGCATCAATCAGTCATTTTCCAGTTCGTAAACTTGTATGTATGCATACAAGTGGATAGCGGCGTGCGGTATCCTGTTGAGTCGTTAGCATACGATTCAACAGGGAAGGCAGATTATGCATTCTCCCCAACAGCGCGATGCGCAGCGCCAACCGGTGTGCAGCCGCCGCATCTTCTTGGGTAGCGCCCTCGCCGCGAGCGCTACCGTCGTCGCCGGCGCGCTCGCCGGCTGCCAGCGCCCCTCTACGCTGGAAGTGGTCCAGCCAACGACGGGCAGCGGTCGCGATGACCTGTCCGATTCCGTGATCGGCAAGGACAAGATCCGCATTGGCATGGAGGCGGCCTACGCCCCGTACAACTGGCAGGTTTCCGAGGCCAGCGAGTTCACGATCCCCATCGATAACGTGCAGGGAGCCTACGCCGATGGCTACGACGTGCAGATCGCCAAGATCGTCTGCAAGGCTCTCGGCGTCGAGCCCGTTGCCGTCAAGCAGAGCTTCTCGGGTCTTATCGATTCGCTCAACAACGGCCAGATCGACCTCATCATCGCCGGTATGAGCGCCACGCCCGAGCGCGAGGAGTCGGTCGGCTTCTCCGACCCGTACTTCATTGGCTACTTTGGCCTGTTCGTAAAAGAGGGCTCGCCCTACCAAAACGCCACCAAGCTCGGCGACTTCAGCGGTGCCACGGTGCTCGGCCAAAAGGACACCATGCTCGATACCGTCATCGACGAGATTCCGGGCGTTGTGCACAAGAACCCGGTCGATTCGGTCCCCACGGTGTTCTCGAATCTGCTGCAGGGCACTTGTGACGCTGTGACCTACAACACCGAAAACGAGAAGGGCTATATGGCCCAAAACCCGGGCATCGTGCCCATTCGCTTTGCCGAGGGCGAGGGCTTTAAGCAGGAGGTCACGGCAAATGTCGGTTGCCGCAAGGGCTCGGACAAGCTGCTTAAGCTCATCGACAAGACACTCAAGGGCATTAGCCAAGAGGAGCGCGACCAAATGTGGGACGCGTGCCTCGACCGTCAGCCGGCATAGGGAGGCAGCATGAAAGGCATCAATCGTCTGGCCTCCTTTATCAAGGCCGACCACCGTTATGTGTACCTGGGCACGAGCGTTATCGCGGCGCTCGGTCTGGCGTTTAGCCAGCGCAACCCAACGCCGCTGAGCTTCTTGGCGCCCACGGGCGTGTTCCAAGACTGCCTCTGGGCAATCCTTTGGGCCTGGCTCGTCGTGTCGGCGGCGGCGCTCGTCACCAAGCTCATGCACTGGAACGACTATCGCGAAAAATCGCCATTCGCATCCGAGCGTTTCCGTCGCGGCGCGCGCCTGGGCAGCTATGTCGTCGTCGCCATTGCAGCGATCTTCTTTATCGACCGCTGCGTCATGTCGTTTATCGACCTGGTGCAGGTGAGCATTGTCTCGGACTCCAATCCCAGCGACTTTCTGTCGAGCTTGGTCTACATGACCTACAAGAGCGGCGACTTCTTTATCCGCGGTATCGAGATCACCATCGCGCTTGCCACCTTCGGCACGGTCATCGCCTTCTTCTTGGCGCTGCTCTTTGTGTTCTTGCGCACCCAGACCTTCGATCGCGTCGACAACGACCTGGTGCGCTTCTTTAAGAGCATTGGCCGAGGCTTTGCGACCGTCTATTCCACCGTCGTGCGCGGTACGCCCATGATGGTCCAGGGCCTGCTCATCTATTACGCGGGCTTTACCGTTCTGCGCGGCATGGGCTTCGAGACCGCCCAGGCCAACCAGATCTGGAGTACCTTCACCGCCGGCCTCGTCACCATCTCGCTCAACTCCACCGCCTACATGATGGAGGTCCTGCGCGGCGGCATCGAGTCCATCGATCCCGGCCAAGCCGAGGCGGCGCGATCGCTGGGCCTGTCGCAGTGGCAGGCCATGCGCAAAGTCGTGTTCCCCCAGGGCATTAAAAATGCGATTCCGGCGCTCACCAACGAGCTCATCATCAACATCAAGGATTCGTCGGTGCTCTCGGTCATCGGCGTGTTCGACCTTATGTACGCTACTACCACGGTCGCCGGCGTGTACTACCGCCAGATGGAGGTCTACTGCGTGGCGCTCGTGGTCTACCTGATCCTGACGCTCGTGGCGAGCCGCCTGCTCGAAGCCTTTGGCAAAAAGCTCGGTGCCGAGGCTCCGGCCACGCTGCCCAGCTCTAACTAGGCTTAAGACGAGGAGAATCATCATGGCAGATACCGCCACTACCGGCGTTGCGGCCGCCGCACAGACCAATGAGCCGCTCATCCGCGTCGAGGGCCTGCGCAAGAGCTTCGGCTCGCTCGAGGTACTCAAGGGCATCGACCTGTCCGTTAACCCCGGCGAGGTCGTCACCATTATCGGCGCCTCGGGCTCGGGCAAGTCGACCTTCCTGCGCTGCCTCAATCTGCTCGAGACCCCGGACGCGGGCCACATCTGGTTCCACGGCCAGGACCTCACGGCCGAGCGCTGCAACAT
>URIJ01000190.1 GCA_900547835.1 uncultured Collinsella sp. | reverse complement strand
AGCAGTACTACGATATCGTCGAGGACCTGGACGTCCCCATGAGCTCTAAGAACTACAGCTCGTGGAAAGACATCGTTGCCCTGTACGACGACCTGGATCACCGCATCGACGCGATCTGCGATGCCTGGGAGATCAGCCTGAAATACGCCAAGCCTGCGGACCACAAGGACGAGATCGTGGCGCCGCTGGCACGCGACAACGTAGCGGGCACCAACGACAACAAATACCGTCTGGACTTTGAGGACCGCTACCCCGGCGCCGCACCCGTCGAGGTGAAGTAATCCCAACAACTGATCAAAACTTGCGGTGAAATAGGGATTAATTAGGCCTTTTACCAGCAAAAACAGTCCCTATTTCACCGCAACTTAGAAGCGGGGCCGGGTGCGCATTTGCATTTGCGCGCCCGGCCCCGCCGTGTCTATATGTGCTCGGATATGTGCTCGGCTACTTGTCGGCAGCCGTCTTTTTGGTTGTCGATTTCTTGGCCGTCGTCTTTTTAGCGGTCGTCTTCTTGGCAGCAGTCTTCTTTGCCGCCGTCGTCTTCTTAGCCGTGCTCGCCTTGGTCGTAGTCTTGCGGCCGCGGGCGGGCTTCTTCTCCTTGGTCGGGCAGTCCATGTTGACGCAGATACGCCACGGACCGCGCGCCGTGTTGACCACCACGATGGGGGCGCCGCACTCGGGACAGGTCTCGCCCGTCGCCTCGAGCTTGCCGCGTGCCGGCAGCGGATAGCTCACGCCGCAGTCGTCGTAGTTGGTGCAGCGGATAAAGCGCTTGCCGCTCTTCTCGCTCTTGTGCGCGATCAGGTCGCCATGGCGTCCGGCCTCGGCACACACCTTGCACTCGCCCACCTTAAGGTCGGGCTCGTAGTTGGTGGGGCACGTGGGGTTCACGCAGATCTCGAAGGCCTTCTGGCGGAACGGCTGGCACTTGATGCGCGGCGCACCGCACTCGGGACACACGGCCGCCTCGCCCTCGAGCGGGCTTACCTTGACGCCGCTCGGCACCGGATAGGTCACGTCGCAGTCGGGCCAGCCCATGCAGCCGATAAAGCTACCGCGGGTCTTGGCGCTCGTCTTCATAACCAGGTCCTTGCCGCACTTGGGGCAGGCGCCCACGCGCGCATCGGCCGTGACGGCGTCGCTGATGGCGTCGCCGAGCTCCTGCGTATGCTTGAGCAGCTCGTCGAGCACGCCGGCCAGCAGCGCGCGCGAGTGCGTCACGACATGCTCTTCGGTGTCCTCGCCGCGCTCGACGCGAGTCATGTCGCCGTCGAGCTCGCTGGTCATATCGGGGCTCGTGATGCGCGGGGCAAACTGCGTCAGCGCGTCGATGATGGCGATGCCCAGCTGGCTCGGCTCAACGGGATCGTTTTTGAGGTAGCGCACGGCGTACAGGCGCTCGATGATGCTCGCGCGCGTGGACTTGGTGCCCAGGCCGCGCTTTTCCATCTCCTGCACGAGCTTGCCCTGGCTGTAGCGCGCGGGCGGCTCGGTCTGCTTGGCCTCGAGCTTAATGTCGAACACGTCGACCGTATCGCCTTGCTCCAGCGGCGGCATCTGCTCGTCGCGCTTAAGACCGTACGGATAGGCCTCGCGGAAGCCCGGGGTCACGAGCACGTCGCCCGAAGCCACGAACGGCTCACCGTTCACGTCGAGCTCGAGCTTGGTGTTCTCGATGGTCGCGGGACCCATAAGCGTCGCCAGGAAGCGGCGGGCGATGAGGTCGTAGAGCTTGCGCTGACCGCCGTCGAGCGTGGACGGATCGCCCTCGCCCGTGGGATAGATCGGCGGGTGGTCGGTGGTCTCGACCTTGCCGCGCGTGGGCTTCATGGGGCCGGCGAGTACCTTTTTGCACACGGGCGCCAGCGCCGGGTTGATCTTTGCCAGGTCGCTCACCACGGCGCCCAGATCGAGCGTCGCAGGGTACACGGTGTTGTCGACACGCGGATAGCTGATGAGGCCCGCCATGTAGAGGGACTCGGCGATGCGCATGGTACGCGCAGGCGAGATGCCCTCGGCCGCGGCGGCAGCCTGCAGCGAGGTCGTCGCAAACGGCGTGGGCGGCTGCTGCTTGCGGGAGCGCTTGGTCACCGCGGCGACGGTTGCCGTCGTAGCGCCGTCGACGTGGCCGTACGCCGTCTCGGCAGCATCTTTGTCGGTAAAACGTGTCGTCTTGTGCGCAATCTTAAAGCGGTCATCCTCGGCAGCACCCTGAGCGGCACCCATGCCGCGAATCTGCCAATAGTCCTCGGGCACAAACGCCATGCGTTCGCGTTCGCGCTCGACCACCAGGGCGAGCGTCGGCGTCTGCACGCGGCCGGCGGAGCGCACGTTGCCAAAGCCGCCAAACTTGGCGAGCGTCAGGTAGCGCGTGAGCACCGCGCCCCAAATGAGGTCGATGTGCTGGCGGCTCTCGCCGGCGTCGGCCAGATTCTGGTCGAGCGAGACGAGGTTATCGAAGGCCTGCGTGATCTCGGCCTTGGTAAACGAAGAATACTGAGCGCGGGCAACCGGCAGGTCCGGCGCTACCTCGCGCACCTTGTTGAGGGCGTCCGAGCCAATGAGCTCACCCTCGCGATCGAAGTCCGTGGCGATGATGACGCTGTCGGACTTCTTGGCCAGGTTCTTGAGCGAACGAATGAGCTCCTTCTCGGCCGGCAGCTTAATGACGGGAGCCCAAGTGAGGTAAGGCAGGCTCTCGAGCTTCCAGCCCTTGATGGAAATGCCGTCGGCAAGGAACGGCTTGCGCTTGGTGTCGTAGGGCGGACGGGCCAGGCCGTCGGGCATGTCGGCCGGCAGCATCTCGCCGTCCTCGGTCACCGAATACCAGCCCAGCTTTTTATCGAACAGCACGCTGTCGCAAAAATCGGGCGCCAGGATGTGACCGGCAAGGCCGATGGTCACGCACTCCTCGCCCTTCCACTCAAAACGGTAGATGGCGGTGTTGTACACCTTGTCCTTTTTGGGTTTGCCCGTGGACAGACGCTCGGCGATCTGACGCGCGGCGTCGTTTTTCTCGGCGATGATGAGCTTCAAAAGAGGCTCCTATCTCGTGTCTATGCGGCTACGCCCGCCCGTATGGCGGCCGATTTACGCCCTTGCTTGCTCGATCTGCCCGATGAGCCAATCGCACCAGGCATCCATGCCCTCGCCCTTGCGCGCGCTCACGGCAAACCGCGGCGCCTGCGGATTGAGGTCATCGAGTGTCTTAGTATACCTATCCATGTCAAAATCGAAAGCCGGAGCCACGTCGACCTTGTTGAGCAGCTGCGCGCCGGCGTGTTGGAAGATGCCCGGGTACTTGATGGGCTTGTCGTCGCCCTCGGGCACCGAGAGAATCATGATGGACAGGTTCTCGCCCAGGTCAAAGTCGACCGGACAGACCAGGTTGCCCACGTTTTCGATAAAGATGACGTCAATGTTGTCCAGGCCCACCGCCTGGTCGAAGGCATCGACGGCTTCCATGATCATGTTGCCCTCGAGGTGGCACAGGCCGCCCGTGTTGATCTGGATGGCGGGCATGCCGGCTTCCTTCATGGTGATGGCGTCGACGTCCGAGGCGATATCGCCCTCGATAACGGCACAGCGCAGGCTGGCTTTGTCACGCAGGCGCTCGTTGGTGCTCAGAATCGTGGTGGTCTTACCCGAGCCAGGGCTCGACAGCACATTGATCACGTAGGTGTTCGTCTGCTCAAACCGCTGACGCAGCTGATCTGCCAGGCGCTCGTTGCGCGACAGGATCGGCGACGCGATATCAATCGTTTTCTCGGCCATACTTAGCGCTCCTTACTTTGGCCCCTTTA